>JBDSIM010000090.1:0-10647 GCA_039917935.1 Cyclobacteriaceae bacterium
TACATAAAAATCCCTTATTTCAAGGTCACCCGTTTTTTTTTGAAGGGCCCGTTTTTGATTGGTTGTCACTCTGGAAAATAGAATTGTACCCCAACCAGGGATGGAGTATAATTGAGTCGTTTCACTCAACCGGTTGATAGCGCCAAGGCCCTGGCCCAGTGTGTTGGTGGTAGATACTCCATCCTTCATCATACGCGCGGTATCGGCTATACCGGGGCCCTTGTCAATGCTGATGATTTCAAACCTGGAAGTTGTTTCATCAATATTCTGTATACGGTAAAGCAGTTCGCCACTGCCCGCATGCTTTATTACATTAGAAGAAATTTCCGATACAATAATGTCAATTTCTCCTACTTGTTTTGGTGAAAATTTGCCGCGCGATAACTGATTGTGAATTTCGCGTTTTATGTACGAAACATAACTTCTTTCCTCGACCCGATAGCTGATAAAATGGTTAACCATTCTTCCACTTGATCACGGTAACTGTTGTGCCTTTTCCAACCTCCGATTCAATATTGAATTCACTGACCAGTCTCTTCGTTCCTGGAAGTCCAAGACCGAGACTTTTTCCTGAAGAAAATCCGTCTTGCATGGCCTGGGGAATATTGGAAATGCCAGGGCCCTGATCCTTGAAAATGAGCCTGATACCATTTTCCCGCTCTTTACTAACTACTTCAATCGTCACTTTCCCACCCTTAGCGTATTTCAACATGTTTCTCGCGAGCTCGCTGGCTGCAGTAATAATTTTGGTTTGATTAACCAATCCCATACCGATTTTTACGGCATATTCTTTCAGCCGGTTTCTGAATGGGATAACGTCGATCTCCCTGACAATAGTCATCATTTCTTTATTCAGTGTCACCATCCCCAGCTTCTCCAAAGTCGTAGTCTTTTAAGGCGATTTTGTTTTTTAATAAATCCATGCCTCTTTCCACATTCAGCGCGCTTAAAACTCCTTTCAGGGGCAAGCCTAATTCAACTAACGTAATGGCTACTGCCGGCTGCATTCCCACAACTACTGTCTCAGCATCCAGAATTTTGGACATCGTGGCAATATTGCCGATGATCCTTCCCATAAACGAATCAATGATACTTACCGCAGAGATATCAATGAGAACGCCCCGTGCGCCGCTTTTGTTAATCATCTGCACGAGGTCGGCTTCCAACGATTCAGCAAGCCGGTCGTATAAATCTATCTGAATGGTTACTAAAAGCAGGTTGCCCATTCTCAGAATTGGAATTTTTTCCATTCGATTAGTTAATTTGGAGAGGCGCCTTATGCTTAATTACCTGGAGTTGCAACATATTAAAGGCGGTTTTCAGTGCACTCGCCAGCGTCGCTTTTGTTATAATACCGGTAAGATCAATGCCCAGATGAACGACAGTTTGGGCTATCTCAGGACGAATACCGCTGATGATGCATTCAGCTCCCATTAAACGCGTCGCACTGACGGTTTTAATAAGGTGTTGGGCGACCAAAGAGTCAACCGCTGGCACGCCGGAGATATCAAGAATCGCGATGCTGCTTCCAGTTTCAACAATCCTCTGCAATAAATTTTCCATGACAACCTGTGTCCTGGCACTATCCAGTGTACCGATGATGGGTAGCGCTAATATACCGTCCCAGACCTGAATAACGGGTGTAGAAATTTCTGTTATCTCATCTGTTTGCCGGAGGATTACTTCCTCTCTCCCTTTGAGGAAGGTTTCAAACGTACTGATGCCGAAATTATCGATGAGCTTTCCGATCTTGATGCTTTGCATGTATAGCTCCTGCGGGTCCTTAATTTCCTGTTGCAGGGTTTCCAGTAAAGCATCTTTTAAACTGAATACATAAAACCCCGTTTCGCGAGGGCTGAAACCCTGTTTGGCCCGCGAAATTGATATGGAGCCGAGAATATCATTCACCTGATCAAAAGCCGAGCTTTTTGGATCGTCAATATTGGCATCAGAAAGATTATTTACAAGGGAAGTCAGCAATTCCTCTGACTGAGAACGGAGGTCCTCATTGCTCATGAGATCTTCCCGGAGCGTTTCATCAGCTAGTTGAAATTTTATCCAATTTTCCAGAATGTTTTTCTTCTTTTTCTGAAGGATCTTTATGGCTTCATTTTTCATTGGAGGATTTGGGAGGTTAGGTTGAGCACCAAATAATGGACTAAAGTAATAAAATACCTTATAGAAAAAGGAAAATAGGAATAATTAGATTAGTAAAAATTAATCTACGAGCGCTCGGGTTAGCAGTTGGCTCTTAAAAAGGAAGGGGGAAAGATAAAAGTCGCTTTTTCTAAATTTTAAGTTGCGAAAAAAAATCCACACCTTAATTATGCTGCAAGCTTTTCATCACTAAGCAGGCAAAAGAAATCCTGTAAAGAAATTCTATGGATGTTCAAAATCCGGGTTAGTGATTTGAGGGTAATATTGGCTTTACCCCGCTCAATTCTCCAGTATTGGATCTCCGGAAGGTCGTACCTTTCCGCAAATTCCTTGATGGTGGTAAAGCCTTTCTTGAGGCGTAATTCTGCCAGATGGGAACCAACCATTACTAACGTGTTGTTAAAAGCTTTTTCTGTTTTCATATCGTAACCATAAAAACGGTTACCACTCAAATTAAAAATGCGTGCCGGCCATTTTTGGGGTTGGTGGTATGCTTTTTTTATTTAAAAAATACTTAACCCCAATCGGTACCAGAAGTCTGAATGGGTAAGTAAGCAAGAATAAAGTTTGGCTTACATTTATTCGGTTATAATGTTCTAGGAATTAAATCAAGGGATTTAAAATATGCGTTCAAGAACATGTTTACTGGTATCAGAAGATCCCGATGATCAATTGGAATTTTCAGAAGCATTAAACGAAATTTCAAGCGACACTATTCTCATTATTGTAGTTCACGCGGAAAAAGCGATGGAACTGCTGATAAAAAAATTACATGTTCCTGATTTTATTTTTTTCGACCTGAACGTCAATGGTATTCAGCCCGATGTTTTTTTTTCCGCCCTGCAAAATGATCCAGCGTTAAAGCGAATTCCGCTGGTAGTCTATGGTGATTATAGCCAGTATGATCAGGTTAAAACCAAGGGCATCTCCACGTTCCTTAACAGGGAATGCACCTACTCGGATCTGCGGAAGTTTCTGGAAAAAATAGTGAAAGGTCAATAGCCGTTGTGGAATAATTATCCCCTTAAGTAATCTTACCGAATCACCTCACCTTATCTACGGTTTAGGAATACCAAATGCAAATCACAAAGTTTCACAGACGAATTTTCTTTCTTTTTGTGCGGCTGAAAATGTTGGAAACATGAATTTCGTGAGTGCTTCTGAACGTGAGCTAAAGATCACGGAGAGTCTTGACTAAATTACAGATATCAGGCGCGAGCCATAAGCGTGGAGGCTGAAGGGCCCGCATTAAACCGGTTCCGTTGAGGAGAAACTTCGCGAAAGTTTAGGACTTTCGTGAAGTTGCGGGGAGGTTTTGACTAAAATTCAATTACATAAGGAAAGCAGCATTAGCGTTATTGGATAACGGTTCTTAATTTTTGGATGAGTTCCGGATACGTGGAAGTTTTGGTAATGAAATCGTGGGCACCTAAGTCTTTGCATTCGTCCTTTTCTTTTTGCTGGCGGGAAGTGGTATACATGATCACCGGTATATTCCTGAGTCGTTTATCAATCTTTAAATTCTTTAAAAACTCTTTCCCGTCCATGACGGGCATGTTAATATCAACAAAGATCAAATTAGGTAAGGCTGTCTGTCTGTTCAATAATGCGAAGGCGTCCTGAGCACTTTTCAAAGGAATGAACCGAATGTTTTCATTGATATCGTTAATCGCCTCCTGAAAGATGGCAAGATCTTCGGAGTCGTCATCAACGTACAGAATGGTTATCGACATTATATAAATATCCGTTAAACAAGATGAAAAGCTTACCTCTTTTCTGAACGAGGGAAATGGATATGTTTGAATGGTCTGATTTTGAGTGATTTATGTAAAATAGTTGGGTATTTTGAAGCGTGGCTTTTTGTAAGTGCAGACAGGCAGCAGAAAACTATTTGGCGAAAGGACAGGGGTGGTGAAACCCGCTCTCCGGCCATTCTCGAAATTTATTTTAACCCACACATATCCCATACCCTACACGTCGCTGCCGAAAAATTTTCGAAACCGGTGATTGGTTTGGAGAATATTTGGAAGACGGGGTTTAACCACCCCCGTTTCGCCTTGGCGGCGTAACGTCCCCTCCTTGAGGGAAGGAGGGGAATTTTTTTTTAGGGGGGACTTAACCCGTATTCCTGTAATTAAAAAATAGTAACATCTTAGTATATTCGCACCGAAACTAAGACAATCCCTGGAAGGCAGAATGGAAGTATCCTCGAAAATATACGTGGCAGGACATAAAGGTATGGTCGGTTCGGCTATTTTACGATGCCTGGAGCGTCAGGGGTTTAATAATCTAACATATGCCTCCAGCTCGGAATTAAACCTCAAGGATTCCATTCAGGTCACGCGCTTTTTTGAAGGCGAAAAGCCGGAATATGTTTTTCTGGCCGCGGCCAAAGTGGGGGGCATTCTCGCCAATGATACCTATCCCGCCGACTTTCTCTACGACAACCTCATGATCCAGAATAATGTGATCCATGCGGCGTATGAATACAAAGTAGAAAAGCTCCTGTTCCTGGGCTCGAGTTGCATCTACCCCAAGTATGCGGATCAGCCCATAAAAGAAAGCAGCTTATTGTCAGGATACCTCGAAGAAACAAACGAGGCGTACGCGATTGCTAAGATTGCGGGGGTTAAATTATGTCAGGCGTATTTTAAACAGCATGGGTGCCGCTTCATTTCAGCGATGCCGACAAATATGTATGGGTTCGGAGACAACTATCATTCAAAAAATTCGCACGTCCTGCCCGCGCTACTGAGGCGTTTTCATGAGGCGAAAGTCGACCAAAAACCCTCCGTGGAGATTTGGGGATCGGGCAAACCTTTGCGGGAATTTATGTTCTCCGACGACCTGGCGGAAGCTTGTGTCTTTCTCATGAAAACGTACGAAGATATCCAACACATCAATATCGGAACAGGGGACGAGATCTCCATTATCGAGCTGGCAAAACTGGTCAGCGAAGTAGTCGGATATCAGGGAAAAATCGGTTTTGATTCTTCCAAACCGGATGGTACTCCGAGAAAATTGATGGATAGCAGCAGGTTGCATGCGCTGGGGTATCAACATAAAATTTCGCTGCGGAAAGGGGTGGAACTGACGTATCAGGATTTTCTTGGGAAGGTGGAAAGTTTAAAGTTTAAAGTTTAAAATTTGAAGTATTTGAAGTTGAAAGTTTGAAATTGGAAAGCAAAAAGCAAAAAGCAAAAAGCAAAAAGCAAAATGCTAAAGGAGGCTGAGGGATAGTTTAAAGTTACTGAAGAAGTAAGAAGCAAAGGGGTCTGGTAAAAATATTGATGTCTGCCGTTCTGTTCGTAAAATTTACTCCAGATCGAGGTTCAGTGATCGTGTGCCAACTCATTTGAAGCCCGATCGAGGGTTTCTATGGCACACATTTCAGTAAACCCTGGACCCGGTTAAAACCGGGGGTTACAAAATGTTACACCCCTACGGGGTTCCGTGATTTCGATCGAAGTTATAATCCGTGCGTGACCTTTAAAAACTTTGAATTGTTTGAAATTGAAAGTTGAAAGCTTAATGCAGAAAGACAAAGCAGGATAAAGTGAAGGTTAAGCCTTATAAGTAATTAAAAGAGTAGGGAAACAAAATGAAAAGAGCGGAAAATTTAAAGTTTGAAAGTTGAAAGCTTAATACAGAAAGACAAAGCAGGATAAGCGAAGGTTAAAGACTGCGTAGTAATTAAAGAGTGGAAAACAAAATGAAAAAAGCATTTATTACCGGGATCACGGGGCAGGATGGTGCCTATATGGCGGAATACCTTTTGCAGAAAGGGTATGAGGTTCATGGTTTAAAAAGACGTTCATCCTTATTCAACACCGACAGGATTGATCATATCTACCAGGACCCGCACGACAAAGGTGCGAGGTTGAAACTTCACTATGGGGATCTGACAGATTCTACGAACATGATCCGCCTGATCCAGGAAATTCAACCGGATGAGATCTATAACCTGGGGGCTATGAGTCATGTGCGGGTGAGCTTCGAGATGCCGGAATATGTCGCCAACACAGACGGTATTGGCACGCTGAGAATTTTGGAGGCGATTCGCCTGTTGGGATTAACGGAAAAAACCCGCATCTACCAGGCTTCTACTTCCGAATTGTACGGGAAAGTACAGCAGACACCACAGTCAGAGAAAACCCCTTTCTATCCACGGTCACCCTATGCGGTGGCGAAAATGTACGCCTATTGGATAACCGTGAACTACCGGGAAGCCTATAACCTCTATGCCTGCAATGGCATTCTCTTTAACCACGAATCTCCTTTGCGCGGAGAGACGTTTGTTTCCCGTAAAATCACGCGGGCTGTTGCTCGCTTAGTACTGGGACTGCAAACTAAACTTTACATGGGAAACCTCGACGCCAAACGCGACTGGGGACATGCCGCCGATTACATCGAAGCCATGCATTTAATCCTCCAACAACCAAAACCGGATGATTTTGTTATTGCCACCGGGGTGACCACCTCGGTAAGGGAATTTATGGTGCGCGCCTTTGCTCACGTAGGCGTCACCATTGGATTCAAAGGCAAAGGAGTGAAGGAAATTGGATTTGTTGAACAGGTGAATAATGACTTTGAAGATTCTGTTATCAAAGCCGGCGATGAGGTGGTTGCCATCGACCCCCGCTACTTCAGGCCCACGGAAGTAGACTTGTTACTGGGAGATCCGTCTAAAGCAAAGAACATTTTAGGCTGGAAACCGAAATACGATGTCGATTCTTTGCTCAGGGAAATGGTTGATGCGGACATGGATCTGATGAGAAGAGAACAACATTTGAAGCTCGGCGGGTTCAGGATATTTAATTATCATGAATCGTGAAACCCACTCTCCGGGCATTCTCTAATTTATTTTAATTTTAATTTTTTTAATCAGGCCGGGATATAAAGATAGAATGTTGAGCCTTTTCCTAAGGCACTCTTCGCGGCGATGTAGCCGTTGTGATTCTCGGTGATTTTTTTGCAAAGGGCTAACCCAATCCCGGTTCCTGCATAATCCTGTTTGCCATGCAATCGTTGAAACATGGTGAAAATCTTTTTATCGTATTGCTGATCAAACCCTATACCGTTATCTTTGAAAGAAATTTCGATATAGTTTTGTTCTGTCATATGCCTGGGATTGTTCAGGATATGTTCTTTGCTAACTACCCTGGACTTAATCTCAATCACCGGGTCTTTTTCTGTGAACTTTAAAGAATTACTGATGAGGTTGCTGAACAACTGACTTAACTGCAGGGGATTTCCTTTGACGGTAGGAAGGTCTTCGTGGATTATCCGCGCCTTTTTATCTGCCAGCAATAATTCAAAATCACTTTCCACACCTGACATCACTACATTCAAATTCACAGGAACCATTTCGTCACCATCCCGTGCCAGACGGCTATAGTTTAATACCGATTTGATCAGCTCTGACATTCTTTGTGCAGAGCTATTGATTTTTTCGAAGTAACGGTTTACCAGATTTTCGTCCCCTAAATTTGCGTGAATGATATCGGCGAAGGTTTGAATTTTACGAATGGGTTCCTGCAGATCGTGAGAGGACACGTAAGCAAACTGTTCCAATTCCCTGTTTTGAGATTCGAGTTCTGTCGTATAAGCAAGCAATTTGTCTTCTGCGCTCTTTTTGTCCGTAAGGTCTCTGGTGATTTTTGAAAATCCAATGATATTATTGTCGCTATCGAGAAGGGCGTTAATGGTAATACTTCCCCAGAAACTGGTGCCATCTTTTCTTAAGCGCCAACCTTCATGACCTGCTTTGCCGTTTTTTACGGCTATATCAATAACCTGTTGTGGTAGATTATTTTTTCTGTCTTCAGGTAGATAAAAAATACCGAAGTGTTTGCCGATAATTTCCGTCTCCTTATACTGTTTGATTTTTTCGGCCCCTTTATTCCAGTTCTCGATTATGCCATGCCTGTCCAAAAGGATGATGGCATAATCCTGGATTCCGTCAATCATTTTATGGTAGCGTTCTTCACTTCGCTGGAGGGCCGCATTATTTTCTTCCAGTCTGGCGGTCCTCTCCTTTACCTCTTTTTCCAGTCTTAGCGCGTGTGTCTTTTGATCTGTGATGTCAAGGGTGGTGCCGTACATTCGAAGTGGTTTTCCGGCATCATCATACAATACTTTTCCATTCAAACGTACCCAATGAATGGAGCTATCAGGCCAGATAATGCGTGCTTCATAGAAGAGGGAACCTCTTGCAAAGGCAATGGAATGGGCTTTCGCTCTCGTTGCCTGATCATCCGGATGAATTCGGTCAGCGAAGTTTTTTTGAACCAGTCCTTTTGTATGGGTAAATCCAAACATCCTGGCAAGTCTTTCAGAATACTGAAACGTGCTATTGGGGATATCCCAATCAAAGGCGCCCATTTCGGCGGCCTCCAAAGCAAGGCGGATACGAAGTTCATTTTTTCGCAAGGTCTCCTCAAACTGTTTTTCAACGCTGATATCCACTACGGTTCCGAAAAATCTTTCTGGCTCCTTTTTGTTATTGAAATAGACTTTGCCCCTTGACCTTATCCATCGCACACTTTTATTGTCATAACGGAGGATCCGGTACGTGATGTCGTACTCACCACCTTCTTCGGGATCCATTGCGTGATTGATTTCTTTTTCCACAAAGGCTTTATCAGCCGGGAACAGGAGTTGTGAAAAAAGGTTGAAGTCAATTTTCACGTCGGGAGGAAGCGCATATATTTTTTTACATTCCTCTGACCAGGTGAGTTCGCCACTGAGTGGATGATAATCCCAGGTGCCGAGATTAGTAGCCTGAATGGCCATCTTCAAACGCTCTTCATTCTCCAGGGTCTTCTTTCTGGATTGTACCTGTTCCGTAATTTCATCGGCTAAGACCATGATCCCGGTGATTTTTCCGTTCTCTTCGCGCAAAGCTTCATAGACAAGCTTTACAAAAACATTTTCAACTTTTCCATTTCTTATCAGGCTTAACCCCATTTCATCGTATACGGCACGTACGCCTGAATTGTAAACGCCAGTCAAAAGATTTTCATATCCTTCACCTCCTCCATATGAAAGGCCTTCGAATAAAGGTTTATTCAACATCTGGTGGGCGGACTTCCCCCATATCTCCAGCATCCTGTCATTGGCAATCTCCACTACAAAATCTCTCCCTTTCAAAATGCACATCGCCAGCGGTGCCTGGAGAAATAAATTTTTTAGTTGTTCGTTCCTGAGTTGCCGTAATTTATGCTCATTGATTACGATGCTGGTGGTCTCGTTGCTTGTTATGAAAATTCCCTGAAAGTTACCTTCATCGTCCATGATCGGTGTATAGGTAGCCATGAAGTATGCTTCCTCAGGATATCCTCTCCGGTTTAACATAAACTTTACGTTGTCCAGGAGCATTGATTTCCCCATCATCAGTTCGGGCAACATCTTCAGGCTAAAATTTTCCCAGACCTCCGCCCATGTCTCTCTGGCAGGGCCGCCCAATGCGCCATTGTGCTTGCCTCCCAAAAGCTCCTTGTGAGCGTCGTTGTAAATTTGGCTCAGGTCATTGCCCCAAAAAATAATGATGGGCAATTTAGAATCAAGGCACAGTCGAACGGTTGATCTCAATAGAGGCGACCATCCGGTCCTATCTCCAAGGGGTGTAGTGCTCCAATCAAATTGGTCGACCAACACTTTCATCCCGTCGATGTCATCCGTACCGGTACCCAGTGTCTGAGGTTCCATACGCTAGAGGTTACCGCGCGGCGCGATTCGTTTTAAAAATTTCTTTCAGCTTTTCTGTCAATAATGATAAGGCCGGAGGTTTTACGATGAAACCATTCGCGCCTAATATTTTGCTTTTGTCAACAAACGTTGGTTCCGAAGAAGTAGAAAACATGAATATGATAGACTGTGCAGCCTGTGGGAGTTCTTTGATCCGCCGAAGGCATTCCATTCCATCCATTTTCGGCATGTTCACGTCGATAAAAATGTAGTCCGGTTTAAGCGACTGGTCTGCTTCCAGAAGTTTAATTGCCTGCACACCGTCCTTAGAGATGATGCATTCAATTTCTGCATCGATCTTGTGCACGGCCATGGAAAATATCTCCTGATCATCAACATCATCTTCGATCAGCAGACACTTAAGGGAATTGTTCACGTAAGATGATTTAACTTTGTATTGGGAAGTAAGCGATCAAATATAATGGGTTTTTAGTAAAAAAAAACGAGGCAAACCGGCTGTTTTATGTCGGAGACCGGGTTTAACCACCCCCGTTTCGCCTTGGCGGCGTAACATCCCCTCCTTGAAGGAAGGAGGGGAATTTTTTTTAGGGAAACCCACTCTCCGGGCATTCTCTAATTTATTTTACCCCACACATATCCCATACCCTACACGTCGCTGCCGGGAAATTTTCGAAACCGGTGATTGGTTTGAGAATATTTGGAGACTGGGTTTAACCATTTCCCCTCCTTTTTTCAAGGAGGGGACCGGCCTGCGCCTGGCGCAGGACAGGGGTGGTGAAA
>JBDSIM010000091.1:0-43283 GCA_039917935.1 Cyclobacteriaceae bacterium
CCGTAATTGATGAAAAAATTAATCTTTTTATGGCGGTAATTAAGGTTAGCGGCGCCTCCAAAATTTGCCGGAGCTCCAGTAATTAATTCAAATGATGCATTAAATCCCTGGTTTCTCTCTTTTTTCAGCACGATGTTAATAATGCCCGCCATACCTTCCGCTTCGTAACGTGCCGATGGATTTGTGATGACTTCTACACGCTCAATCATACTCGCCTGCAACTGCTGGAGCCCGCTTCCGCCTTTGAATGAAACGAGGCCTGAAGGCTTCCCGTCGATCAGAATGCGCACGTTATTGCTGCCGCGAAGTTTTACATTCCCCTCCGCATCAACGGCAACTGACGGTATGTTCATCAGGATATCATTGGCCGTGCCACCTGCATTGGCAAGATCTTTACCCACGTTAAATATCTTTTTATCCAGCGATAATTCCATCGAACTTTTTTCCGCCTGAATAATTACTTCCTCTAAAGTATTATCTGAAACGGAAAGTTTTATCAGGCCAAGGTTGTGTTCAGCATGGTCATTTGAAAGTGTGAAGGCCAATGTTTTTAAGGAGCCGTAGCCCATAAATTCCACTTCAGCGTAGTAGCGGCCAGGGGGAAGGCTGATGGAAAAGTCACCGGCTTCGGTGGTAATATTTCCATCTACCAGGTTTTCACCCGGGCTGTGAAATATCCGTATGCTTGCAAAAGCCAGTGGGGCAGTTGATAAAGAATCCACCACTTTGCCGCTTACCCTTGTTTTTTTTTGATTTTGTGAGAAGGTTTTTACCGGGGAAAGAAAAAAAGCAAATACGAATATGATAAATATGAATCGTAACATGGTCTGACGGATATTATTCATTTGGATTTCTGGCGCCGAAAGTAAACCTTTTTTTTCATCCTCCGAAGCAATCCTTGACAGGTGGAACCGGTGGGCAAAACATCTAAAGTTGTCTATTCAAACCCCGTATTGCATGCTTAGTCACTCCCCCTTTCTATGGGCGGACTTTCCCCAGCCTAATAAACGAGAAACAAAAAAGTCTGGAGGTCAACGTGCGCAATCAGGCTCGTCCGCCATAGCTTAAACGAAGACTGTACTTTTTCCGCCATGTATCTTTAATGAAAGTGGAAGGGTGAGTGATTCACGGGCAGAAATTGAGGTCACTGACTCATTAATAATGTCCCCAAAGGTGAAATCTCAGGACTTCAGTAAAGTTTTCCAACAATGCCAAGCCAACGGTCACCCAATGGAGTATTATTCGACCATTGCCAGGATCGAATGAGCTATGACAGAAAATTCTTATTTTTATCGCATGATTAAAACGTGCTTCTTCCAGATAGTGTGTGTTCTGTTATTTTTGCCAGCCTGCAGTGAAAAAGAAATCGACACGCGTAAATGGTACAAGGGCAACCTTCACACACATTCTTTTTGGAGTGACGGCGATGAATATCCTGAAATGATTTTGAGTTGGTACAAATCAAATGGATATGATTTTGTGGCGCTTTCAGATCACAACATTCTCGGGGAAGGGGAGAAATGGATTACCGTACCAAAAAGCAGGATGTATGAAGACGGTTTTCAAAATTACCTGAAAAAGTACGGACCGGATTGGGTGACGTATAAAACAGACACGGGCCGCACTCAGGTAAAATTGAAAACCTTTGCATCATATCGACCTTTATTTGAGGATGATGGTTTCTTAATCATTCAATCAGAGGAAATAACGGATAAATTCGAAGGCAAACCTATCCATATGAATGCGACAAACGTTCAAACACTCATTCCTCCCCAGGGAGGTATGAGTGTTACGGCGGTGATGCAGCGAAATGTGGATGCCGTCCTTCGCCAGCGAAAAGAAACCGGTATTCCCATGTTTCCCCATATCAACCATCCGAATTTCTATTTTGCCATAACCACGCAAGACATCATTGGCCTCAAGGGAGAACGATTTTTTGAAGTGTTTAACGGGCACCCCATGGTCCACAATTACGGCGATAGCATCAGGCCTGGTACCGAAGTCATGTGGGATATGATCAATATGGCTTACTACAAAAAAAATCAACCTTTGCTATTGGGTCTGGCCACTGACGATAGTCATAATTATCATCAGTTTGGCAACGCCTACAGCAACGCTGGCCGGGGTTGGGTAATGGTTCTTGCCGATTCCCTGTCACCAGAATCTTTGATTCGGGCTATGGAGGCCGGCGATTTTTATTCCAGCAGCGGAGTGATTCTTGAAGAGATCAAGGTGGCAATGAAGGCTTTGCATGTCCGGGTTAAGGAAGAGCCAGGAGTCAGGTACGAGATACAATTTATTGGTGCCACGGCTGACCAGCAAAATACCCGGATTTTGAAGACCTCATCAGGCGGCCAGGCAAGCATAGAGCTATTGGATGAATATATATTCGTCCGCGCCAAAGTTACTTCAGATAAAGTAAAGACAAATCCCTTTCAGGATGGGGATTTTGAAACAGCGTGGACACAACCGGTGGGCGGTAATCGGTAATCGGTGGTCAGTAATTGGTGATCAGTGATCGGTCGCTGTGGCATCCATATTTTTAAAGGTGCGTCATGTTTTCAGCGCCTCCGATCGCATGGAAAGCGCTCGCTGACTACGCCTATACAACGTTTCGGCTAGTGTATATTTTCTCCCTGCATTCTCCCGCTTCAACCATTGCATCAGGGATTCAAAAATATCGTAACATGGCTTTGGCGTTCATATCTTCGCCTGTAGCCTCTTTCAATACATCACGCCAGTTTTTGGAAGCCCCCGTGTACATGATCTTCTTGAGAAAATCACCTGCCTCTTTGTTGTCGTAATAGTTCGTTGCAGCGGGCGATTGTTTTAATATTTTCTCTGCTATGTGTTGATGTAATTGGAACATGAGCACAGTTGACAAAGCATAATCGTAGTATTGCGCAGCGTCATCGTTAATATGTGTTTTTGTTGCCGCGTCACAAAAAGTTTCGTTCCGCTCGTTGGGGGGAACTATACCCTGATATTGCTTTGCGAGATCCTACCATTTTTTGTTGAACCCATCGGGGGCCAGATTATCAGCATAGATAGCTTTTTCAAATTCACTCATTACCCCTGCGGCAAATGGAATAAACACCACATGCTGCAAAGCTTCTTTCAACAGTAATTTTATTGAATCTGTCTGCGCATTTTCCGAAACAAGTCCGCGAGCGATCAAAAAGGGTTTTTGCATGGCGGCCATTCCCATCATGCTGCCCATAGCTTCATGAAATGCGCGGTTGGCACCATTGCGCAAAACAGGTGGTACATCAGGATTCGTGTAAGTCAGAAAATAGTAAATGTGACCAAGTTCACGGGTCTTTTGTCAGGGATGATGCTTTATTCTTCCGTGCACTTTTTAAGATTAAAACACAAAAAACGCCATGACGTCCGCAAACTTTCGGTGATTATGAAAGGGAAACCTATAACTTTAAGACGGATTTAAAATAGTTACTGAATCGGAATTTATACAAAATGAAACTTTACAAAACTTCGCAAGGCATCCTTTTAGCTCGTGATAGCCAACATTTCCTATTGGCCCACGAAAATTGGGATAAGTTTATAAATGACGATCAACTTTATTCCAAGCTGATGCGGATTGCACACAATTCTCAAGCGGAGGCAAAAGGAGAATCGCACACAGTCAAGGGTGTCCTCGCTCCTGTTCAAAGCCAGGAAATATGGGCCGCAGGGGTTACTTACTACCGAAGTAAAGTGGGCAGACAGGAGGAGTCAAAGACGGCAGGAGGCGGTGATTTCTATGGCCGGGTTTATGAAGCAGAACGTCCGGAAATATTTTTTAAAAGCCCTGCATACAGGGCTGTTGGTACAGGTGAAAAAGTCAGGATTCGAAAAGACTCGACCTGGAATGTTCCCGAACCGGAGTTGACTTTGGTGATTACCTCGTCCGGTAAAATAGTTGGCTATACCATTGGCAATGATATGAGTTCGCGCAGCATTGAGGGCGAAAATCCCCTGTATCTCCCACAGGCAAAGTGTTACGACAAAAGCGCCGCGATTGGGCCTTGCGTCTTTGTAACCGAAAATCCCCTGCCGGAGGAAACACATATCAGCGTCGAAATACACCGCAAAACAAAAGTATTTGAAGGCAAAATCGGAGTCAATCAGATAAAACGATCCTTTCAGGAATTGGTCAAATATCTTTACATGGAAACTACTTTTCCGCACGGTTGTCTTTTAATGACAGGAACCGGAATCGTGCCGCCGAATGAATTCTCCTTACAGCAGGGAGATGAAATCAGGATTACAATAGATTCCATTGGAACCCTCGTCAATACCGTGGAATAAACGTTACAAATAAAAACAATTATGGTTTTAACAGGAAAAAATATAATCGGCAACACTTTAACCGCGGAAGGAAAAGATATTTTTTACGCGGAGGACCCTGCAAACGGAAGGAAACTTGAACCTGGTTTTTATGAAGCCACTGAAAACGAAATTCATACTGCGATAGAAAAAGGGTCACGCGCTTTTCAGGACTATCGTAGAAAAAGTGGTATTGAAAGAGCGGGATTTCTAGAGGCGATAGCAGACGAAATCCTCGCGCTTGGTGATGATCTTATTAACCGTTGTATGTTGGAAACGGGATTGCCCGAAGCACGATTGAAAGGTGAACGTGGAAGAACGGTTGGACAACTAAAACTTTTTGCCAGTTATATCCGGGAAGGGTCCTGGACAGAAGTGCGTATTGACAAAGCTGACTTAACCAGAACGCCTCCCAAGCCCGACATTCGCAGCATGCAAATTCCGCTCGGGCCTGTTGGGATTTTCGGTGCCAGTAATTTTCCCCTGGCGTTCTCCGTTGCCGGGGGCGATACCGCATCCGCGCTGGCTGCCGGATGTACGGTAGTTTTTAAAGGTCACCCTGCTCATCCTGGTGCTTCAGAGATGGTTGCCATCGCTATCAGTCAGGCGATAAAAAAGTCCGGCATGCCGGAGGGAACGTTTTCAATGGTTCATGGAAAATCAACAGAAGTAGGGATGAGTATTGTGAAACATGCTGCTATCAAGGCCATCGGGTTTACGGGATCCTATCGCGGTGGCAAGGCTATTTTTGATGCTGCGAATAGCCGTACCGTCCCCATCCCTGTGTACGCTGAAATGGGAAGCACAAACCCGGTGTTTATACTTCCTCAAGCTTTAAATGAAAGGAGAGAGACCATTTCAAAGGAGCTGGCAGGAGCTGTTACCCTGGGCGTTGGGCAGTTTTGCACGAATCCTGGATTAGTGTTTTTTGAGCAGGGTGGAGATAAGGATTTTGTGCAGGCTTTTTCCAAAAATATCCGCGAAAGCACGCCGGGGGTTATGCTGACCGCCGGTATTCAACAATCCTACAAATCCGGTGTTGCAAGGTTGCGCAGCGCCAAGGGTGTTGCCACGGTGGCAGAAGGTAAAGCCGAAGGAGAGGGATGTCTGGCACCAGCGTTTTTATTTCAGACTACAGGAAGTGCCTTCCTCGAAGACCATGCTATGGAAGAGGAAATATTTGGCCCCTCAACCCTGGCGGTTACTGTCGAGGGTAGAGATCAATTGTTACAGATAGCCAGGCAGTTAGGTGGCCACCTCACGGCAACGCTTCATGGCACTGATCAGGATCTTCAGGATTATGCCGCATTAATCAGCGTACTGGAACAAAAAGTAGGCAGGCTGATCGTGAATGGGTACCCCACAGGCGTAGAAGTTAGCCATGCCATGGTTCATGGCGGACCATTCCCCGCTACCACCGATAGCCGCACAACTTCCGTGGGCACCGATGCGATCAGGCGATTTACCAGGCCGGTATGTTATCAGAATTTTCCCCAATCCATACTCCCTTCTGAACTGAAAGATGAGAATTCACTCCAGATATGGAGGCTGGTGAATGGGTCCTGGGGGAAATAAGGATTATTTTCCTGTCATGTTAACCCCTATCCTTCGATTTATTATACGTTGTTTTTAAAAAATCGGATACGCTTAATTTAAGAGAAATGGGTGATCCCTTGTGTGCGGCGGCTTCAGCGTTTTTAAATAATTATATCGCAAAGGAGGATTGCGTTGATGAGCGCAGCGGTCGAATTTTTGCCTCATTTATTTTTCCTGGTATTCGTTTTGGAAACCCACTATTCTTGAACGTCTTATATATTTTGAAAACTTATTTCAGCAAGCCCACCAATACAGCGTCAAAAGCCTCAATATTTCCGTCCGGTGACCGCAGACAGGGTTGATTGACGGGTTACTTATCATTGATTTTCAGGTTTAATGGTGATGTTTTCAGTGTGATGGTGCGGGGGCATACTTGACTTTACCTAACTTGTTTTCCTGATTGTATGAAGCGAATCATTTTCGTGATAATCCCGCTTTGGATTACCCTTGGCTGCGCCCATAGAGATGCGGGCAAAAGCATTATCAAATTGACCGGTTCAACTCCGGCACCTGAAGCAATCACTCCCCAGGAAGAAAAACTAAATGCTGTTCTTGACTCCAGTTTTTATATTGGCTACGTGGACTATTTTTCGGACACGAAGGAATTCTACACGACTCTTTTTTATAAAGATGGATTTGCGGATCCCGATGAAGAAGTTCTGGAAACCAAATTGGATTCCCTGATCTTTGCTGAGGAAGACTGGTCGCGCGAGCGGCTTCCGATGGCAGAAGCGAAAAAAATGCTCGTCTTGTCAGGCCTTGATACTATTTTCATTTACAACAGGCGGCATCAACTTATTTCAAAAGGTAATCTTTCTCGGGTTGAGTATCTCTGGGATGGTCTTGATGGTTACTTTATAGGTATTTTCGAGTCGGATGGAAAAATGAAAGAGCAGACAGAAGAACTTTATGGTATCAGTGCAAATTATCCTGGCTTTAACCGGACCTCTTTTATTTGTGAGGAAATTGAGGATAGAGCATTAAACAAAATACTCGTTGATCAACTAAATATTGACCCGGCGATGGATTGGGATATGCGCCATTTCAGAACAAAACTGAAGGAAACAACCTACTCTATTGTTTCTTCTTATAAAATGAATTCTGAGGAAGGGGTTTCATACCTGACGACACTGGAAAACGAAAAAGTGAATGTTTTAAATCAGGCGTTGAATGACTTTCATTTTTTAAACATTTTACCATTACCCGTTCAGGTGAATGGCAAGCCCTTGTTGTTGATTTCGGCGGGTTATCCGTCGAGTGATATATTATGGGATTATCTCGCAGCCTTTGATGGAGATAGTTATGAGCCCATTGATTACAACAGGGTTGCGTCTAAAACTGCTGCCTTTATTCAGGATTAGGATCTATCCCAATCGCCGTTAAAGTAAGCCAGCTACCTTAACGACCGATACGCGTTTTATTTTAAGCGTAATTCCCTCACTTAGTTGGAGTAACCCAACTATTCCTGAAAAGTTTCCAAAGTTTCCTGAGGCGCTTCTTTTCTGATTACTTCGGAACAGGATCCGAATGAGCTTTCCCCCAAACCTGCGAAATTCAGATTGAAAGCATTTTCGGATACCCGTGTTGAATTGGTCATTGACTTTGATACATTCGCAGGATTCAAATCACCGATCCTGGCAGCGAAACTTTCCATGGAAAATGTAAACCAACTAAGGCGAGCGGATTAAAAGGCTAAATGCTGATTTTAGCCTCGTCTTTTTATGACCAGAGCCATTTGCTCTTAACTCCTTACTTTTAAGTCGCTGACAAATGATGAGTTGAATTTAAACCTACAACATGACAGCCCTCCGGATTGATTTTTTTACCGGTATTTGCCTATTTTTAACTTTTAGTAAAAATCCTTATGCACGAATCCTGGCTTCAAAATAAATGCCTTGTTATCATAGGCGGTACTACCGGAATAGGTTTATCGGCCGCGCAGGCTTTTATCCGCAACGGGGCTAACGTTGTGGCTATTGGCAGAAATCCGGAGAGTGTAGCAAGAGCATCATTACAATTAGAAACCGCACTCGTTCAATCCGGTGATGCTACCCAACCCGAAACAGCGGTTCAGGCAATCCAGAATTGTATCAACCATTTCGGCGGATTTGATGGGCTCTACCATGTAGCGGGAGGCAGCGGAAGGAAGTTCGGAGACGGTCCCCTCCATGAAATGACAAAGGAGGGCTGGGACTATACCCTCAACCTCAACCTGAGTTCACTGATGCTATCCAACCAGGCTGCCGTTAAGTTTTTTTTGGAACGGAAAACGGGAGGCAGTATTCTGAACATGGGTTCGGTGCTCGGATACTCACCGTCACCAAAATATTTTGTGACCCACGCTTATGCAGCAGCGAAATCCGCTGCCATCGGTTTCACAAAATCCATTGCGGCTTATTACGCTACCCATAATATTCGGATCAACCTTTTGGCTCCTGGCCTGGTAGAAACACCCATGGCCCAAAGAGCAGCCAACGATCAAACCATATTATCTTTCATTAAAACGAAACAACCAATAGACGGCGGCCGAATTGGTGTGTCGGAGGACCTTGACGGGGCAGCGGTGTATTTTATGTCAGATCACTCTAAATTTGCTACAGGTCAGGTACTTTCTGTCGATGGCGGCTGGAGTCTAACAGAGGGTCAGTATTAAATAGTATGACTAAAAGAGCTATAGGAATTGATTTAGGATGCACCAATATCAAGGCGGTGTTGATCGATGAACAGGGTACCATTCTCGATCAGGATCGTACCCAAACCAATGAGCAGGATAACCAGTATTGGAAGAAAAGCGTAAATGATTTTATTCAAAATTTTAAAAGAAAATCGCGCGAAAATATTGATGGCATCGGGCTTTGCGCACCTGGACTCGCCAACATTGATAACACCTGCATTGTCTGTATGCCCGGAAGGTTACCAGGCCTTGAAAATTTTGTCTGGTCAGATTTTGTAAAAGAAAAAATATGGGTATTGAATGACGCCCATGCAGCGTTAACAGCGGAATCCACTTTCGGAGCCGCCAAAGGCATGCAACATATTGTCATGTTGACATTGGGATCCGGAGTCGGTGGCGGTATTCTTATCAATGGCCAACTGTATCAGGGCATGGCACAAATGGCAGGTCATTTTGGTCATACCACCGTCGATGCAAATGTTCACGACCGGGACGTAACCAATATGCCAGGAAGCATTGAGGATGCAATCGGAAATATAACTATTGTTCAGCGCTCTCATGGACAATTCAAGACAACTTTAGAACTCATTGAAGCCTACAAACGCGGAGAAACATTTGCTACATGGTTGTGGCTCTCCTCTGTGAGAAAATTATCGATCAGTATCGCATCCGCCATTAATATGTTGTCTCCGGAAGTAGTCATTATAGGAGGCGGAATCGGGCAGGCTGAAGAGGCTTTGATGAAACCTTTGACAAACTTTTTGGAATTGTACGAATGGAGACCTGGAGGCAAACAAACCCCTTTGAGACTCGCCACCTTCTCTGATATGGCAGGAGCCATAGGTGCGGCCGGCTTTGCTTTATCAAAAATTAAAAACATTAAATGACACCGACGCAGGATTATCTTAAAAAATGCCAGCATATACTGGAAGTTGTTGCAAAACAGGAAGGCTCAATCTTACAGTGTGCCCAATGGTTTTCTAAAAGCATTCTTGCGGGCCGCATGGTCCACGTTTTTGGATCAGGCCATAGCCGGATCATGGTCGAAGAAATGTGGCCAAGGTATGGATCCTTTCCTGGTTTTAACCCCATTGTTGAGCTCTCCCTTACATTCCACAATCTTGTGGTTGGCGCAAACGGCCAGCGACAAGCTATGTTCCTGGAAAATACTTCCGGACTCGCCGAAAGAATTCTTAGAAATTTTGATATCACAGCGGAGGATAGTGCATTAATTATTTCCTCCAGCGGATGCAATATTGTACCTATCGAAATGGCCGAGTTGCTGCAAAAGAAAAACGTGAAAGTGGTTGCTCTCCTCACACGTGAACATTCAGCGAAAAGCAAAAGCAAAAGACCTGACGGAAAAAAGCTGGGAGACTTTGCTGACCTCATATTAGATACCGGGGCGCCGGCCGGAGATGCCATGGTCTATGTTCCCGGTCTGGATACGCCAGTGGCGCCTGGCTCTACCGTTGGAGGCGCTATGCTTGTTAATTCCATAAAAGCGGAAGTGGCGCGGATTTTAACCGAAGGCGGGCAGCCGCCGAAAGTGCTTAGTAGCGGGACCGTGGTGGGTGACCAGCGCGCCATTGATCTCTTTGAAAGCGCATATGACGAACACGCCCATCGTTTGGCCAGATTGTATGAAACCGTAGGAAAGAAACATTGAAATAAAAATATATGCAACCAATTCCCATCCGCACAACCGTCGTTGGAAGTTATCCCTTTCCGGGGTGGCTTGAATTTGCTGTTAAGAATCTCCATGAATTCGGAAATGCCGACAAAGAGGAAATGGTAGAGGACGCAGTGATTGCTGCCGTTCATGACCAGGTTGTCGCCGGGCTTGATGTGATTACTGACGGGGAACAAACGAGGCTTGACTTTAATCTTTCCTTTTATGGATATATCAAGGGAATTAAAGAAAATACGGATGACCTCCGCAAATGGGGACCCGCCGCCCACGACCAGAGGGGCAAGAATTCAATTGTCGATACCCTGTCGGCACCCAACGGGCTAGGGGCTGTAAAGGAATTTAAACGCCTGGAAAGGCTTGCTCCCCCGGGTCCGACGTTAAAAGCGAGTGTACCCGGCCCGTATACATTGAGTGGAAGACTTATGCCAAATGAAAAGTATAAGGATCGTTATGCCATAACGGAAGCGATCATGCCCTTTGTGAAAAAGGAGTTGGAGGATCTGGTAGCTGCCGGATGCAAAGAGATCACCGTAGATGAACCTTCCATGAGCTGTTATGCTTATAAGGAGGACACGAAACGTTTCGTTGACATTTTCAATCGAACGGTGGGATCAATTTACGGAAAATGCCGGCTTTCAACTCACTTGTGTTTTGGTAACTTTAAAGGCAGGCCTGTTGGATACCGTAGCATAGCGCCTATGCTCCCTGATTTTCTGGATCTCAAAGTTGATGAAGTTCACGTGGAGATGGCCAATCGAGAATTTTCAGAAATCGAATTGCTAAAAGTGTTTGCGGAAAAAATGGACGTGGCGGTAGGGATTATCGATGTTAAAAATTATTACATCGAAAGCGTGGAAGACGTAGTGGAAAGAATCAACCGGTGTCTGAAGTATGTGCCGGCCCAAAAGCTGGCAGTCGCGCCAGATTGTGGGCTGAGTCAGACGGCGCGTTGGGCTTCAAGACAAAAGTTGATCAATATGGTAAAAGGCGCCATCAAAGTGAGAGCAGGTTTATAACCATGTATTTATGGCTGACGAATTAATCCCCGCTTTTTGCAAGGGTGTTTCTTTGCAGGATCAAATCCGCCAGGCCAGGCAATTTTCCAGCAAAGATTATTTTGATGTGTGGTGGTTGGGGCAAAGTGGATTTCTGATTCAATGGAATGGAACTTGCCTGCTATTTGACCCCTATCTTTCTGATTCCCTGACTAAGAAATACGCCTCAACAAACAAGCCTCATGTTCGACTCAGTGAATTGGTAATTGACCCACATTTGCTGAATGGTATTGACGTGGTGACTTCCAGTCACAACCACACCGATCATCTCGACGCTGAAACACTGATCCCCCTGCTGAAAGTCAACCCTGATATCGCGTTTGTAATTCCGGAAGCTAACCGCGATTTCATAACGGACCGGGTAAAGTGCGATCGGAATTTCCCCATTGGATTAAACGACGGGGAACAAAAATCCGTAAAAGGATTCTTATTTCATGGATTACCTTCCGCGCATAATTTTATTGAACGAGATGAAAATGGATACAGTAAATATATGGGATATGTGGTGCAGTTTGGCAAATTTTCCCTGTATCACAGTGGGGACACATTGCTGTTTGATGGATTGGATAGTATGTTAAAACCTTTTCATGTAGACGTGGCATTTCTACCCATCAATGGAAATGATCCTGCAAGAGGAGTGGCTGGAAATCTGAATATTACCGAAGCTGTCTGGCTGGGAAAAACCATCCATGCTCGTTTTGTGATACCTCACCATTACAACATGTTCGCATTTAACACGGCAGACCCAAAACTTTTTTCCGAAGAAGCCAGCAAACATCATCAGCCATGCCGGATCTTAAACCTGGGTGAAAAATGGGTGTGTTCTTAAGTTAGCTTCGGTTGCAACGAGCTTAGAACACAGATTTGACACGCATCAAATTTGGGCTTTGCCAAACAAAGCACTTTGTTCCCGCACTCGTGTCGCGTTTTATTGACGCGAAGAATTCGGGGATACGGAGATGCACAAAATTTCCTGGCTAATGTTCCGGGGTCAAAAGTTTTCTTCCTTCAGGAAACACTTTTTTGCACTACACGCCCTGATTGAATTTGCCGGGGATTTTTTACCGCGATTAATGTTAAGATCGCGGCCAGTAAAAGTGATCCTGCCATAAAATTATAGGATGCGCCGAAGCCCCCCGTGGTGCCATTTAAATACCCTACCACATAGGCCCCGACAAAAGAACCTAAGGCTCCGAAACTATTGATCAATGCCATGGCCCCGCCGGAAACATTTTGTGGTAAAATTTCAGTTATGATAGCGAAGAAAGGTCCATAAGGAGCATACATC
This sequence comes from Cyclobacteriaceae bacterium, assembly GCA_039917935.1. GTDB lineage: Bacteria > Bacteroidota > Bacteroidia > Cytophagales > Cyclobacteriaceae > Chryseosolibacter. Next base: position 12,633 of record JBDSIM010000091.1, read on the forward strand.
GCCGCACCTGCAATGACAAGCAGTACGAATGAAATCCAGAAATGATCCGGGCCGATGAGATAGGATGCATAGAATGCGAAGGCGCCAATAAGCAGAAAAGGCCAGACAAAAATTCTTCGATTTAATGTTTTATCTGAAAAATACGAGGCCCCTAACATACTGAGGATAGCAAATACATAGGGGACAGAAGCCAACCAACCGGTAGTTACAATATTAATTTCAGGCGCAGCGTTGATGATAGAAGGCAGCCACATCACAAATCCATACACACCAATGCTCCACAGTGCGTACTGCAGACACAATAAGATCACCACTGGTGACTTAAATGCTTCAACATAGTTCCTGACAGGTTTGATGCCTTGTTGTTCTTTCTGCAGCTGTTCCTCCAGTGCATTTTTTTCATCGGTCGACAGCCACGTGGCATCTTTAGGCCTGTCTGATACCAATCTCCACCAAAAGAAGGCCCAAACAATGGCCGGCAATCCTTCGAGAATAAACATCCACCGCCAACCCACAGCGTCAATCAGATACCCCGACAAAATGGACATCCAAAGTATGGTTGCCGGGTTCCCTAAAATCAAAAACGTATTGGCCCTTGAACGTTCGGATTTTGTAAACCATCGGCTCAAGAGGATGAGCATGGAAGGCATCACTGCACTTTCCACCACGCCAAGGGTAAAACGTATTACAATCAAAGCGTTTACATCGCTAACTAAACCCGTTGCGGTCGCAAGCGCACCCCATAAAATAAGTGACCAAAAGATTAATTTTTTTGCGCTTTTATTAGCAGCATATATAGCCCCGGGTATCTGAAAGAAAAAATAACCCAGAAAAAACAATGATCCCAGCAAAGAAGACATCGCCGCATCAATGTTCAGATCTTCCTTCATTCCGCCCGCCACACCAAATGAATAATTGGCACGATCGAGGTAAGCAAGACTGTAGGTTATAAATGCCACGGGGATCAACCGAAGCCAACGTGATTTTGCAATTATTTGTGCCATCGTATTATGGAAGGAAGCATGAAAATTTTCGGGTGACCTGCCAAACTAGTTACAAAATGCCTGATAAACAAAGGGAAATATGCGGGCAATTCTGGATGCCTGACAGAGGGTGTTCCAGGTTTAGAACAAAGCATTTTATAACCTGTTTGAAAAAATATTTGCCGGGATTATGATACCTTAGTTATCATTTATAATGCCTTTGAATTTTCACATCCTGGGGTTTGACAAATATTTCGATTATTCCACAACCCATGCAATTAGCCTTTTTTCAACGTCCGATACTTTTTAATCAATATAAATGAAAAAATTATTGACCCTGTTTTTTGTTTTGCCCCCTGTTTTCTTCGCGGTTTGCCAGCCAAACAGCAGGGATGACAAACTTGTCATTTCTTCTGCATTATATACATGGAAAGATCCCAATGAGAAAGGCAAAAATATCCGGACAGCCAAACTCTTTGAAGGAAGCGCTTGCGACATGGAATACCTTCGTATGGAGGCCGTTAGTTTGGTTCGATCACGTCGTCGCACAATTTTTCATGTGCCCGCCGATCAAGAACAATTATTGATTGTTAAATCCGGCACTTTAAAAATTTCCATCCGCGACTCAAGCTGGATAATCGGCCCGGCCAGTATTGCTTTACTGATGCCCAGCGAAAATTATGGGCTCCAGAATCCGAACAAAAATTTGTCCGAGTATTATGTGATGAAATACCGATCGAAGTTACCCGTCGATGTTTCGCGTGGCCAGGCTGCAGGTGGATCATTTGTAAAAAACCGCGATTCCCTTGATTTCAAACCCAATGAAAGAGGTGGTACCCGAAGGTATTTTGAAAGATCTACAGCCATGTGTAAAAGGTTTGAAATGCATGTTACCACGTTAAATGAAGGACTGAAAAGTCACGATGCCCATACGCATCGCGCGGAGGAAATCATCGTCGTTATTGAAAATAAAACAGAGATGCAGATCGGAAATCAGCGATTGAAAGGGAAAGCCGGGGATGTGTATTTTATGGGATCAAATATTTTGCATGGGATACGCAATGACGGAAAGGGATCTTGTAGTTATTTTGCTTTTCAGTTTGAATAGCCAGCGTAGCGACCAATAATTTTCCAACCTATGCCAAATGCAATTACACGGAGGAACACAAAGAAACGAAACGTTACACAAAGGCATTTTTTTGTGGCCCTTTCTGTCTTTTCAATGAAGTCGCGATAAGGAACTAAACGACTTTGAATGATCATTGCCTGATCCATGTCGTTTTAGTTAGGGCTTAATCAATAAAAGCAACTACTAAGAAACTACAAAGTCCCACCAGTGTGCTGACGCACAGACACAGCGTTATTTTCAAGACGTATTAACCGGAAATTAAACTGAGCCGCTTTTTATATGTGTAAATTTCGCACATCGCTGGTGAAAAATTCAACACTACCCCACAGGGCTGACACCGGTGCTTCAATAGCTGCTATTTCAAAAATCGTCGGCAGACATCATTAGCAGTCGACTTGTTGCAAAAAAAAACAGTACTGCTGTCTCGCGCAGCATGTGGTATAATAGTTTCTTATAGGAAGGTCAAACAGATGTTTATCATTAAAACCTTTCATATGAAAAAAATATTTTTAACAGGATGTGCAGCAGCTTTATTCTGCGTAGCTGCAATGGCGCAGGATCGGGATACAACCCAAAATCAAAGCAACGAATTTCGAAATACGGAACAGCAACAACAACAGACCAATCCTGCACAGGAGGCTGTAGATAGTACTGCAGATAGTACTGCGACAGATTTTCAACAGGGGGTCAATGAAACAGAACGCGAAGCTGAACAGGCGGGTGAAAATATTCGCCAGGAAAGTCAGAACCTGAGAAATGACGCGGAGAAAACCGGAGAGAAGATCGAACAGGGTGCAGAAGAAGCCAGCGATGATTTGAACAAAGGACTGAACCGTGCGGGCGATAAACAAACCAAAGAACGCATGGAACAAAGTCCTGATGGAAAAAAGGGTCAAATGAAGGATAACGCCGAAAATAAAATGAACGAACAGGCTACAGCTAATACCGGTGGATCTGAACTTGAAGTGGTAGAAGCAAAAGAAGGTCCTCAGAACGAGGTCGTATATAAATACCAGGGCGAATTATTCTATATCGACAGGGTCGAAAAGAAATTGGTAAAGGCTGAAGAGTCAGTATTGAAAGATGCCAAACATCAGGTGATCATTAAAGAGAACATGAACAGTACTGAGTCAGCTCAGGAAAACACCAAAAGGAGGAAAGCTAATAATTAATCTGTGCAATAATTAACGTGAAAAAAATCATAGCAACTAGCTATGATTTTTTTATTGGATAATATTTAAAAATAGAATCTTCGCTTTATTTTCGGGTAGCCGATACGTTATTTTTGCCACCGCCGATGGTTAGGCCGGCCTTGATCCCGAAATAGTTATTTTTTACTTCTCCACCACCAGGAACGTCAGTTGGAGGAATGACGTTATAATCCAGCGTGAGTGTGAAATGTGCGGCATCAAGCCCTAACCGGGGATAAAAATCGAACCGCGTTTCAACACCTATGTCGTTCGTTTCCGGCGTACCACCATTCGCTGTATTAAATCGGGCTGCGGCTTTTCTCCACTCAAATGGAAGTGGCTGGCGAGAGACTATAGGCGTTTAACTTCAATCAGGTTCAGCATTTTGAGTGTAGCCGTGATGGCGGCTTCCTGCTGATCGAACTCAAAACCCCGCGTTTTGAAAAGACGGCCATCCAGATCCCAGCTGATGATGGTTTCAACAAATGCATCGGTGCGGCCCCCTGGAGGAATAGATATTTTATAATCCGTTAGCTGGGGAAGTTTTTTGCCGAGCTGATCATAAATGGATTTCACCGCTTTCATGAAAGCATCATATTGCCCGTCGCCCGTGGAAGTAGCCTCATAAACTTCTCCCTCAATTTCGATACTAAGGGTGGAGATGGGCTTTAGATTATATACGTGACTGGAGTAATAATTCCGGATCTTGATCTTTTCAGGGAGAAGTTCGCGCCCGAGCACATCCGAGATGATATAGGGTAGATCTTCCGTCGAAATATTTTCTTTTTTGTCGCCAAGCTCCACGACACGCTGGGTAACTTTGCGCAATGCTTCTGGATCGAGTTCTATGCCAAGTTCTTCAAGATTTTTCTTGATGCTGGCATTACCAGAAGTTTTACCCAACGCGTATTTGCGTGTTCGTCCAAAACGTTCCGGAAGCAGTTCATTATGGTAAAGGTTTCCTTTATTATCACCATCTGCGTGTACCCCACACGTTTGGGTAAATACATGCTCTCCTATTACGGGCTTATTGTTGGGCACTCCGATACCAGAGAAAACTTCAACCAATTTACTGACATTGAAAAGGGTGGTTTCATCCACCGAAAATTCTACTTTAAGATGATCCTTTAACAACGCCACAACGCTTGAAAGAGGTGCATTGCCCGCTCTTTCTCCCAGTCCATTTACCGTAACATGCAGTGCGGAGGCGCCTGCTTTAACACCCGAAAAACAATTGGCAACGGACAGATCATAGTCATTGTGGGCATGAAAATCGAACCTTTTGCCCGGATACCGTTCCACCATTTGCTTTACAAAAACAAAGGTTTCATCCGGATTCAGAATCCCCAGCGTGTCAGGCAACATAAACCTTTCAATGTCCTCATCTTTTAAAGCGTCAGTGAGGAAAAATACATACTCGGGGGAGTGTCGCATGCCATTGGACCAATCCTCAAAGTAAACATTCACTTTAATGCCGCACTTTTTCGCGTACGCCAGATTTCTTTTAATATCTGCAGCGTGTTGCTCGGGGGTTTTTCCTAATTGACCCTGCACATGTTTTAGCGATCCTTTGCAAAGCAGATTGATTACCTTTCCTCCGGCTTTATTAATCCAGTCAAGCGATCGGTTGTCGTCTACAAAACCAAGAATCTCCACGCGGTCGAGGTAACCATTTTCTTTAGCCCACTTAATGATTTTGCTGGCTCCGTCAAACTCACCTTCTGAAATCCGGGCGGACGCAATCTCTACCCGGTCAACCTTAACTTCCTCCAGCAACATCTTGGCAATATTCAGCTTTTCTGTTGCCGTGTATGACACCCCTGACGTTTGCTCCCCGTCTCGCAGGGTAGTATCCATGATTTCTATATACATATGGTTGTTATTCCATTGCCGCAGTCCGAACACCGCTTTTAAGCGAAAAATGACGGATTGGGCGAGAATAGGTCTGTTTCAAGGGGCAAATTACAGGAAGTTCCGCGATTGGAGCAAGTTTTTCTGTGGTTTGCAGAAAATGGAAAGATCGACAAAGAGCTTTCATTACTCGTTGGCAGTTGCCTCTGTTTCTTTCTTCAGGTTGTGTTGTGAAAAAAGGTATAAAGGTATAGAGGTATAAAGGTATAAAGGTATAGAGGTATAGAGGTATAAAGGTATAGAGGTATAAAGGTATAGAGGTATAGAGGTATAAAGGTAAGAGGTATGTACTAAGGTTAAAAGGGTGGTTCTTACTTTCCAGAATTGCGGCGACGCCTATGCCCTCCGGGATAAAAATACAATCAGGGCGCAGTCAGATGAAAAAATAATCTTACATCCGGTGGACTCCAGACGTTGATTTGCTCATTGTCTGAGGCCCATTTTTATCGATCCTTATGCAAGTTTTAACCTTATTATGCCAGGTAGGTTTCCCGGCTTTTTTGTACCTTAATAAAAGCGGGTTTTTCTGATCGTTGCCTATCTCCGCGTATCTTTATCGGGTGTTTTTCCCCTTTGATCCTCCTTTACATTGTTGCAGTTTTTCAACAGGGATATAATCAAGCAAAATAAAAAAACGCCATCATAAGAGCTAACTGACCGCGAAACAGAATACGCGGGCCCTTCAGAAGTTTGCTCATATGTTGAATTAATACAAGAAAACCCTGAAATCAAAATCAGTGATAAACAACTGCTGAAACCTGAAAGGAAATTAAATATTCAACGCTGAAACTGCCTACTGCAATCGGAAAACCGGTGTCAGGCCCTTCCCAGTTTTTTTAAATGCATCAAGTGGGAGCCAATGGCTTTCAACATCGATGTATATTCAATGTAGGCAACATTAGATTCCCGGCAGGATTCTTTTACAAAGCGACTTACCTGGGGATAATGTATGTGACTAATTCTTGGAAAAAGATGATGCTCGATCTGAAAATTCAAACCACCCAATAACCAGTACAACCATTTGCTGGAAGTTCCAAAATTGGCGGTGGTACTAATCTGATGAATGGCCCATTCCTGCTTCTTCTCACCTTCCTGTTGATGGCCTGAGTGAAATTGTGTCCCCTCTACCACATGGGCAAGCTGGAAGACTATACTAATAGAAAGACCGGTTACAGAAGTAACCAAAAGGAACCCGATCAAAGCGGGCAACCAGCCAACCATGATCACGGGTAAAACAAGATAGATGACCAGATACATGATTTTTGTGAACCAAAAAATAAGATGCTCTTTAAGGGCAAGTTTTTTCGGGGCGGAGTTGGCAGAATGGCGACCGGAAATATATTTTTCAAAATCCTCATAAAAAATCCAGGCCAGATAAGAAATGCTGTACAGGAAAACAAAATAAATATGCTGAAACCGGTGATACCAGTAATGCGGTTGGTCTTCATGCATACGCATAAAGGGTTTCACATCAATGTCCGAATCTATTCCTTCAATATTGGTGAAAGTGTGATGATTGACGTTGTGCTTGATCTTCCAGAAATAAGTAATTCCTCCCAGTAGGTTCAGCGAATACGCAGACGCTTTGTTGATCCATGGGTATCTGGAAAAACTCTGGTGCCCGCCTTCATGCATGATGTTAAAACCAATCACACCGAGATTCAGGCCGAATAAGAGACATAACGGTATAGCAACCAAGGGCACAGGTGTAAAGAAAACAAGGATGGTATATAAGACGGCTGCTGAGCAAATTTGAATCGCGCCTTTGATATACAGCTGGCTGTTTCCGGAAGGGTCAATTTTTTTTTCTGTGAAGTAGTGGTCTACCTTTCCTTTCAGCGTTTTGAAAAATGTACTCTGGCTATTATCGAACGTAAATTTAATCATGTATCAATGGCAATTTTATGTTTCCCCTTTTTATAACCGCAATCATATACTAATGGTTCTGACTCTGGTATTGTTATGGACATATTTATCTTTACTGAGTTTTATCATTCCGCATTGTTTACCTGGCATTAAAAATTTGTATTGCCAAAGCACTTCATATTGCTTAGCGTCAGTAACCAGCTGCCGGCGTTTTAAATAGCAGCAAAGCACGAAAAATACAAATATTTTCCAAATATCGGATCCTCTCACTTCTCAGCCTTTTGCCTGTGCAGCACAGCAAAGGGCGGGTCACGACATAAATAAGAAGTCACCGCGGATGCAATTTTATTTGGGCGGGGTAAGGCAAAAGGGGGGATTTCTTATCTTTCCTCTTCTAATATATTCTCATATGATTCTGCTGTGTCGCTCGATTGTTTTTATGGTCGGATTTACGATGTGTTATGGGGCATTTTCACAAATACCTGTCGGTAAAACCGCGAAACTTCACATTCAACGTACAGAAGATTTCGAAGTAACCGGCGATGGACAAGACCCTTCCTGGAAGGCAACGGATTGGGTGTCTCTTTCAAGGATCAAAGGAGCTTCTCCCTATGCTACCCGCGTCAAACTTTTGTATTCTGCCAATGGCGTGTACGCCCTTTATCATTGTGAGGACAGAAAAATTAATGCTACCCTGACAGAGGATTTTGCAAGCCTCTGGAAAGAGGATGTTATCGAATTATTTGTCTGGCCGGATGAATCCTTCCCCATATACTTCGAATATGAACTTTCGCCCCTGAATTACGAGTTGGCTATACTGGTGCCAAATCTCAATGGCCACGCCTCCGGATGGACCCCATGGAATTATAAGGGAGCAAAAAAAACGCGCAAGGCCACCATGATTCTGAAAGATCCTGGCGAAAAGATCACCGCATGGATGGGTGAATTTTTTATACCTTATGCCCTTCTAAGGCCTCTGCAGAATGTACCACCAAAAAAAGGAACCGAATGGCGTGCCAATATCTATCGCATTGACTATGATGACGCTGAATCTTACTGGTCATGGCAACCGGTAAATAATAATTTTCATGAGTATCAAAAATACGGGACTTTTGTTTTTGACTAGTAAGGGATCGGGCATCAGGCATTAGGTGTCAGGCATTAGGGATTAGGTACTTGGTAATTAGGGAGTGCTTCATGTGAAATTAAGTCGGAATTACTTGTTGGTGTGATGTAAATAGGCATTTGTTTTTGAACAATTGCTACTGTTTGTTATGGGATGAAATGATTTTAGTCAACTAACATCAAAATTTCAGCCTCACTTTTTGGCGGCCTTCCTTAACCAATACCATTAGATAAATGAAAATTCATTATAACCCTTTACTTTTTATCATACTTATGTTCTGCATAACAGCCTGTGGATCGGGAAGTGACAAACCGGAAAATGGGTCCGGAACTTCAGCGTTTGATGATGACGTAAAATTTCTGAAAAAATACGGTGAGGTAATCGAGCTGACCGATTCCCAATTAAAATCCAGAATCGCAGTCATGCCTGCCCTGCAAGCCCGGGTAATGACCAGCAGCGCCGGCCCTCCGGAAAATTTAAGTTACGGTTGGATCAATAAAACATTTTTTGAATCAGGCGATACTTCCGTGCACATGAATGCCTTTGGCGGAGAAGAGCGATTCTGGCTTGGTCCCGAAGGTGGACAGTTTTCCATTTTTTTTGAAAAAGGCAGTGCTTTCACTTTTGAAAACTGGCGAACACCGCGCGTCATTGACCTGGATGCCTATGAATTAATTTCAAAAACGGCGCATATGGCGACCTTTTCCAAAACGACCGAATTGGTAAATTATTCGGGGACCCGTTTCAAGATCAAAATAAGCCGGGCAATAAAAGTTCTTGAACAGGGGGATGCCTATCAATACCTGCGTGCACAGGCAGATACTACTTTGCAATGTGTAGCCTATCAGACCATTAATAGTATTGAAAACCTTGCAGATGTTGCCTGGAGTAAAAATACCGGATTACTCTCCATCTGGCTATTGGGGATGTTCAAGCCTTCCCCTGGCCTGACTACGGTGGTGCCTTTCCAGGAGGGGCCTGTTTCAACATTGGGCCCCATTGTAAGTGACGACTATTTCGGAACGGTTCCGGCGAATAGGCTTCACGTTGCCAATGGCGCTATTTTTTTTAGAGGTGATGGTGAGTTCCGAAGCAAGATTGGATTAAGTCCGCGGCGTGCGAAAGATGTGATGGGCAGTTATGATTCGGCCACCGAAACCTTAACCATTGTTAAGTACAGCAAAGGAAACCCGACTGATATTTACGTAAATTCTAAATGGGAGCTTCAGTCTGAGCCTTTTAAGGGAGATGTGGTGAATGCTTATAATGATGGCCCTCCCGGCCCAGGACTGAAACCTATGGGCCCTTTTTACGAATTGGAGAGTTCTTCCCATACACGTGAGCTACAACCCGGTGAAAGCATCATTCATACCCAGGCAACTTTTCATTTTAAGGGTAAAAAGGAATCTATTAATCAGTTGTCAAAAGAAGTATTGGGTGTTTCAATTGCAGATATTATTTCGGCTTTTAAGTAGCTGAAAAGGAAGTATTTGTAAACCGCCGCGATATTAAATTTGATGACAGGGTGAGATGAAGGGAAATTGATTGCACCGAATAATCGTTATTATTCACTTTCTATTTGATAGCCGATTGGCTTGAATGAATAATTATTTGACATTTCAGCGGAACATGCCGTCATACCAACGATCAGATCCATATTGGCTTCGATCACAATATGATCTCCGGCCCTGCTCTTTGGGGGCAGAACCGAAATTTTACCGGTATCTCCATCCACCTGCACATTCATAAATATATTAAAGCAAATGGGAATTTCATCGGCGGTAATGCTGTACGCCTTTAAAGATTCACTCAGATTACCCAGGCATCCGCGGTGGGGATTGGTATGACCGTAAATAATTCTGAACGTATCCTGGCTACAGGGGGTTAAGAGAAAATCATGTTTTCCAACGGTATCTTCCACAATATGAAACATTATATTGCTTCGGTTTGAATAGAATGGATGGCCCTTCGTAAGAAAAATTGTTTCGGCATAATCAATCGTTCTGCCGGAAGAAAGGTATTCAGCTTTATCGTGCAGATTAAAACAGATAAAATCGGACACCTGTTCACCGTGAATATCCACCACCCTCAGACGCTGGTGCTTCTTCAAAATAAATGAAACACTACTTCTCGGCGGAATGAAATTCAGTTGCTCCATGCTGTGGGTGTAAAGGACATTTCCATGAGTCATCATATTGCCGTCCGCTATACTGATAAATTTCTGAACGATTGCCAAAGTCTGACAGCATTGGATTGACTGATCCTGAATATTTTCTATCCCGTTGGCGGACAATATCTTTCATTTTCCCATACAGTCCGGAATTTCTGAGATGTTCAAACTGAGCGTGTGGATTAAAAATCAAAACAGGGTATTTGAATTTACGGGCTATCCTGGAGCTTGCCGGATGCAAGCCAATAATGAAGAAAGCCTCTTCTCCCAGACTAAAACTAAAATCCGGCGATAAGGGATCAGCGCTAACCCTCTTATCATATAAAAATCTCGTTTCATCTATCCGCCTCAACGATTGGAGTTTCTTCCAAAGGAGTGAATCAAAACTCTCTTCGTCCTGAATGTCCGGCCCCTTAAAAATAACGGCTGCACTGTAAAGCGTTGACGATGTGCTACGATAATTTTCTATAAACCTATACAAGAATTGAAGGATCAGGTGATCATCTTTGGGACATTCCATATGGTCGGCGATAAAACAGGCAAGATGTTCACGTGCAATAGCCGCCCTTGCTGCTACGCACGGGTAAGCTTTATCTAAAATAAAATCCTGAAAATCGCTAATAATTGTACCAACCGAATCCATTGCTGCTATACCCATCCATGCCTTTAGAATAAAAAAGCATGCCTAAAAAATGTTTAGAGCGTCTATTGTTAAAGTTCCAAATCCAGCTGTTTCAGTTTTTTTAAATGTTTATCAGAGGCTCTTAGAAAGCGCCAACCTTTTAAAAATGTCCAGTATGGAATTCCGTTTATTTTGCGGTTAATGCGGGAAATTTTATAAAGTATTTTCCAGTGTTCTACCAGAATGAAGCATGCCTCCCAAAGATAATAGCCATTGCCATATACATGGTGTGGCTCTGCTCCGCTGCCGTTAAATTCCAGTATGGAAAAACTTTTTCCCTGTTTCAGGTCTTCTATCGATTGACATTTGATGTCGTAACGTCCATAATAAAAATATCTGGTGTAATGACTGATGTCATCAAAAACTTTTAACAGTCGTTCATCTTTTTCATGCATCAAACTAACCAGTATCCCACCCCGGCTTAGATTTAATGCGTGAGATAATACATAGACCTCGCCCATGGGAATGACTGAATTTATTTTTTCCCGGTGTTTCAATCTCATTTCATCCAGCCGGAATTGCACGCGTGGGTAATCAAGGATCAAATCCCATAGCGTTGATTCTCCATCACCTCTTACCTCTAAAAAATCTTTCTTCAGAAAGCCGGTAATTTTTCCTTTCTGCTGGTGTGGAAAACGGTAGTAGAATACGCTGACCTCAAGCGGGAATTGAATGTAATCCTGCAGTATGTAATCTGAAATTATTTTGCCGTGGTACGCACGTAAGGCGGCAAGTGTATCAATTTTGCGAAACATCAACCCCATTTTCGCAACATTCGGTTTTACGACAATAGGAAAAGTGAAATGATGGCTTCGCAACAGGTTGTCTACTTCCGTGAAGGCTGAGCTTGGAGAAATGTAAATGCTTTTAGGATACGTGCCCGGGGGCAGTTGCTCATAGATCTCTTTTTTACTTTCTCCATCAAAACCTCCAAATGTCAGCGTTGGATTGGCAGCGGTAAAAAACCAGGCAGATTTTGCGCGAATACAAAACCAAAACCAGGCAGGTGATATCAATATATATTTTATCCGCCAGTCCCAGTTTTCCCAGTGCCAGATACGCAGCCACATTCTTTTTAGGATCATCCAGGTAAGGGTATTGAAGTAAATAAATCCAGGGGTGATTTTATTTTTCCTGTAAAAACCCCAGCACTCCCTCAGTAAGATCTTTTGCGGCGGCAGGGGTATAAGGGCACACCACTTCTACTTCATAACCGCCATGGTCCCATGCAGAGGCGGTGGGTAAATAACCCAGCCATCCGTTGCCATAGCCAACATAAAAAGTATAAGGAAAGGGTGAGCGCTCCCTGATGTCATTCGAAATTTCACAAAACAGTTCCAGCGGTGCACTCCATAGCGTGATGTTATCGTTTAGCTGCAAAAACCGCACGGGCAGGAGTATCATATTAATACCAGCCTTTGTGGTAGTGGTGTAATTGTTCATATCAACGGGCCAGCCGAGTCCTGCTTTTCGCGGGGTTTTTACCACCAGAGATCCTGATTTTAATGTCACATCGTTCGTGTCAGAAATCAGTTTTTTATTAGCTTCCAGAATTTTGTCTCCTAACAAAACCCGAAACTGGCTGAGATGTCCTTCTCTGGCCGTCGGGTAGACGCTATAGATGGGCGCAAGGTTCCCCGCGGCCCCGTTTAGAAAAAGTAATGGCGCGCCAGTTTTTTCTTCGACATATTGTGCCACTACACCAGGCGCGTCACCGCTGATCTGGGTGGAAGCTCCCCCTAACACCGTTCCATGAATGGCGTAATTGGCAAGCAACACTAAAGGAGATCCGTCTGATTTATCAATTCTGATGAGACCGATTCTACGGTCGACGGGGCCATCCGGATTTAGTCCGAGAGATGCTTTGCCATCAACATCAACGGCACGCCTGTTGATATTCGCTTGTGAGAATCCCCAGGTGACACCGAGCTTTGCCGGAATTAGTTTTTTCCGGGCTTCACCAATTGCGTCCAGCAATTTTTGTTCAATCATGGGCGTATAGCCGGGGTCAACTTCGTGTTTGTAGCGATCGCCCATAAAAACGCTTCCCAGACCAGGCTGCCCGACCTCAGGGGCAGAGTGAGTATGCGTGACAGTCCACCAGAAATTGAGCGGATTAATCCCGTAAAGACTTTTTACACGTGCCGCAACACGATCGTATTCCGCAGGAGAAAACAGACAGATATCAGAAGAAACCAGTACAAACTGCGTGGTACCATCATCCATTACGACAATCCTGTGAAATATGGCATCCAGCACACCGGTGGATTTTCTTGCGCCGTATCCTAAAAGATTTTGCGAATCTTGTGGAGTAATGTCAACCTTGACAACGGCCGCCCTGAATTTAGAAACTGCCGGTTGTGCCCTGGAGTCAAACGGAAACATCCACAAAAGAAAATTCAGCGTTAGGAAAAGTTTCATGCAGGGTATGTTGAAAGTTTCAATTAAAAAGCTCGTCGGCCTTATGGATTTTGAAATTCAGAAGCCGGATGACCATACGGAAGTCCTTTGAACCTGGCCATGTGTACAGGCTCAAACCAAATCCCATTTTTTTCTATATTCTCTGGATAAAAAACCGTTTGCTTCTTTATCTCCCTTGAATTTTTCTTTGTCCGCGTTCCACTCAAGTTTCCTTCCCAATCTCCATGAGATGATAGCAAGATGCATGGGCAGTGTCATTTCACGGGCATAGGCCAGATTTGATTCGGGTTGCTTTCTGGACTTGACGGCATTCACAAAATTTTGTTGATGTCCGGGAGACCGTTCGATGGTTTGGCGCACCGAAGCAATGTCTGAAACTGTTTCCCCATTGATGGTGATGCTGCGGCTCTCGTAATCACAGATGAGTGTTCCCTTTTCCCCTTCAAAGTAGGCACCGATCCCACGGTCAGCAGCACCCGGGACGTTGGGTGGCTCGGTTGTCCAGAATAGTTTTACATTTTCAAATTCAAAATCAGCATCCACCCATTTGGGTGCTGTGGTTATTCCATCTGTTTTTCCACCGCGGGCTACAACACTTTTTAAACCAGTCGGCTTTACTGCCCACCAGGCGACGTCTGCGATATGACACCAGAAATCGGCGAATATGCCACCGGAATAATCCAGGAAATAACGGTAATTGACATGACATCTTTCAGGAAAATACTCGGCCGAAGGAGCCGGCCCTAACCACATATCCCAGTTAAGGTTGGGAGGTGGAGACTGGGGTTTAGGGAAACCAAGTCCCGGTGTATAACCGTTCTTCCACAATCGTACCGTATGCACTTTTCCGATGGCACCTGACTGAATCAGTTCTACCACCCGGTGGTAATTATCGGTAGCATGAATCTGAGTGCCGAGTTGAAAAATCCTCTCGTGTTTATTTAAAGTTTTTAACATTAACTGTCCTTCCCTGACATCATAGGAAAGTGGTTTTTCTCCATACACATCTTTTCCCGCCTGGAAAGCCATGGTAGCTATCTGAGCATGCCAATGATCGGGAGTTGCGCAGGTAATGGCATCGATGTCCTTGCGGTCTAGTATGTGTCTGAAATCTTCGTAGGTTTTCGCCTGGCTATTTGGATGTAATCCTTTCGGGGTTTTTAACGTACTGCCTAAATGATCGGAGTCCACATCGCATAAGGCCACAATTTCAACATCCGGCAACGCAGCAAACCATCCCATATGTTGATTGCCCATTCCTCCAAGGCCAATATGGGCAATCCGAAGTCTGTCACTGGGAGCTCCTTTTAAAAGCATGGAAGGCAAAAGGGATAAGCCGAGTGCGCCCATACTACCTTGCCTCAGGAAATCACGTCTGTTAATATATTTTTGCATCTGTGGGTTAATTAATTGGCTTCTGTAAAATACAAAATGGCATCGGCATTTTAAAAAAATTTACATGGAAGGATTCGCCTTACGCAATAGTCCTGCGCTTGCAAGGCTTGGATCATTTAACGGCACCCAACCTACTCCGGATTACGGTTCGTGTAAGGTATTGTTTGCCTACCGTTACAAGGTACTATCGATCATCTTCATAGTCACCAGGGAATCTTCGAGGGAACAGGGGTTAGGGCCTTCGCCCCTGAAATATTTAACCACCTCATCAATCATAGGCTGTTGAATATTGACCGGGTAATCAAAGGCCATACGCTCATCACCTGAAGTGTGTTGAAAATGAATGTCTGATTTACGAAAAAAAGCAAAAGTGATTTTTCCCTCGTCACCGATAATTTCACACGTTTCTTCTTCAGCGGCGTTGCTCACATTAAAAGCCCAGATACCACGAAGCAAAACATTGTTGGGATAGATGGCATCTATGGTTGTCACGTCCGGGGCATTGTAGTGCTGACCTTGATTGAGAGAGCGTCCATGGATGTCTTTTGGTATTCCGAAAATCCAATAAAAGATGTCGAGTTGGTGCGGGGAAAGGTCATGGAACAACCCTCCACCAGATACGGCAGGATCAATCCTCCAATTTTCCTCCGCCTTGATTTTACTGGAAGGCGCCTGGAGGTTTCTGACCAGAATAAGGCGGACTTTTCCAACGGCGCCTGAAGTGATTAAAGATTTTATTTTTTTAAAAATGGGTAAGCCTCTCCTGTAATGGGCCACAGAAACCGGCACCCGATATTTATTTGAAGCTTTGATCATCCGTTGACAGGACTGGCTGTTCAAGGTTATTGGTTTCTCAATATAAACGGGTTTGCCTGCTTGCATGGAGGCAATAGCGTAGGCTTCATGGGAAGCCGGAGGTGTGGCGATATAAATCGCATTGATATCAGGATCAGCTATCAATTGATTTGCATCATTGTAAAATTTAGGAACCTGATGTCGCACGGCGTAATCTTTTGCTTTCGCTCCGTCTCGCCGCATTACAGCGACCAAAGTGGAATGGTCAACTTTGTTAAAGGCTGGACCGCTCTTAATTTCGCAGACGTCGCCGCAGCCAATTATACCCCATCGCATTTCTATGTTGGATTTCATCGGAAAAGTTTACATCATGTTTAGACTAGTTTCCAAAGTAGCAAAAGAAATCTATCAAACGTTTCTGCAAGTGATTGTTATTTCCCTTCTTTATTTTCCAGGCTTTTTTTCCGCAGCCAGAACAAACTATTAAGAATTAGTTTGTTCTGAATGTCATTTGCAAAAGTAGAAGACAATTCTTTGTGGCTTTGGTTTTTATAATCGATATCATTATGACCCATGTTGAAATATATCATGTTAAAATTACCATTCGGCCATACGGTAGACACAAATTGTCCTTATCCGGTTGCAACATAGGGCGTACATTCTTGTTTTACTCATGCTTTTCCTTTTTTTTGAGCAAGACACGACGCGGCAGCTTGCGTTACTTGCTGAACTTTGTGTAATTCGACGGGCTGATAGATACAGCTACAACACGGATATGATTATTAAAAAACTGGCTGTTCCATTAATCAATGAAAAGTTACTTCATCAGGCGCTGCATTGCTACATTGCCACCTCGGGTATATCCGAACAGGGTTTCGATTTTATTATAACAAGACTATCGCCCTCGTGTAGGGTAGAAATCGTTACAGGTTTACAAATTCCTACGGAACCTAAAGTACTTAGACGCATACTAAAACAATTCACTGATCGTGTTCGGCTGAAGATTTTTTCTAAAAATTTCTTCCAACCCAATGTTTACATCTTTGATTTACCCTACCGGAAGGCGGTTGCTTTTCTGGGCTCTGGCAATTTAACCCTGGGAGGTTTGAAGGATTATGAAGAAATTTTCTGTAAGATTTCCGATGCCAAAGAAATTGAAGCATTGAAATCCTGGTTCACCGGATATTATGAGTTTTGTGAGCCTTTGTCAGATAAACTTATCAATGAGTTCGAGTGGGTGTTTCCATCCATGAAACAAAGAGAAATCGCATCTAGTGAAGAGGTCCGGGAGGTTCTTGGACTTACGACAGGGGCTTTTGATTGGGAAAGCATCCGATTTAAAACGCAATACTTCCAAAAAGACGATTTTCTAATTTTTAGTAATGAAAAGGCCTCATTGAATACTCCGGAAATTATAGCGGCAAGAATGATCGTTCAGCAAAAACTTCTGAACCTGCACACTTCTATAAAACAACATTTGTCTGTTTTAAAATTATATGAGGGCTCAGAACGCGGGACAATGGTCAGCAGTATGGATACGGCTGACCATCAGGATAAAAAAGTCCGCAGTATGTGGATAGCTTACGGAAGAAGCCAGCAGGAGTTAGCTCTATATTCTGCAAACGCATGTGTCCAGGATTTCATGAGCATGGTGATCACTATCCGTCAGAAAGAAGTTGGTTTGTGGTTAATTCCGGGAAATGAAAATGCCGGATGGAAAGACAGAGATCATTTTTATCGAATGATGCATGAACCTGAGTACAGAAAAACTTTTTTCCAATTGCTGCAGAGGTTAAATCTGGATGAAAATAATAAGGAAAATGCGCGGAAGCCCTATTGGATCCAGATTGCCGGCGAGAAACGACCCGTTCATTCTTTCCCTGACGAAAACGCACTGCTGGATTTTACCAGGTACGATGACTGGAAGCTTTACCGTTTTATAATAGGCAGAAATTACTCTCCCGGTGATCCGGAAATAAACTCCGAAAATATATCTGTTACCATTGAAGGTGAATTTGGTAAACTTAATTTGGTTTATCGACACCTTTTGCATCAAAAATAAAAAGATATGACATGATATGGTCGCTCTGTTTTGTGTCAGTATGTAGATTTCCTATATTGAAAAATCATTGTTAGGCTTTACTTAATATTCGACGCAAATGCGGATTACTTTTATCCTTTCCTTTTTTCTCTCATTATCATTGATGGTTTCTTCCCAGCCTAAAATGGAAAAAAGCAAGCTGATACAAAAGGGTGCGCTCCTTAAACTGATCTCATCCGAATTCAAGTTTACAGAGGGCCCCACAGCAGATCGGGATGGGAATGTATTTTTCACCGACCAGCCGAACGACAGGATTATGAAGTGGTCAACGAATGGCACAATATCGGTGTTCATGGAAGGTGCAGGTAGGTCTAACGGACTCGCTTTTGACATGAATGGAAACCTGCTCGCGTGTGCCGACCTTCACAACGAGTTGTGGAGTATTGACAAGAATAGAAAGGTCACGATATTGGTAAAGAACTTCAAAGGTAAAAAATTAAATGGACCAAATGACCTTTGGATACATCCCAGGGGCTGGATATATTTTACCGACCCATTTTATAAAAGGGACTATTGGAATCGATCTGAAAAGGAGATAGAACAAGAAAATGTTTATTATTTCAGTGCTGATGGCAAAATCCTGGAAGTTGCTGCAGGAGATTTTGTTCGGCCTAATGGAATTGTGGGTACACGAGATGGAAAAAAACTATACGTTGCGGATATCAACGCCGGCAAAACATATTCTTTTCGGATTGGTAACGACGGTTCTTTATCCGACCGGAAATTATTTGCCGCTTTGGGTTCTGATGGAATAACCATCGACAAAAAAGGTAATGTTTATCTCACAGGAAAAGGCGTCACCATTCTAAATCCTGATGGTGAACAGATCGGGCATATTCCAGTACCTGAAGGATGGACAGCGAACGTATGCTTTGGCGGGAGCGATAAAAAAACATTATTTATTACTGCCTCAAAATCGCTGTATTCTTTACAAATGAAGGTCAACGGGCAATAATAATTTTGAGTTTATAGAGTTAAACTACTCTGGTGAGACTGGTGATCGTAAAAAAGAAGTCGCCTTCACGAGCGACTTCTGATCTGGTTTTCAAATAATTATTCTTCCACTATAGGAATTTTGCGGTTGTAACCGCTTGTTAATTCATTAAACGGAAGTTTAACCACCAACTCGTTAGCTTCATAAGTAGCATGAATTCCCGAAATTTTTATGAAATAGGGGATCACTTGTTTGGTGACTTCTTTGGGCAACAATAATTCCTTCCCCGACGACGCCATAGGTATCAGGTAATATACAGACAAATGGTTTTCATTAATCTCCACCTGAAGCATTTCCCGGTTAACTCCGGGAACGCGAACACGGAGTTCGCGGCCAGAGGCTACCTCCCGAAACGAAACGTAAGGTTCACTCACACCACCATTAAGTGTATTTAACAGGTCAACCGTGGTTAATAAATGCTTAAATTTATTCATTCGTTCATCTCCTTTTCATCCAGTTCAATCAATAGCCGTACCATGTTTTGTGCGTAGCCAAAACGGCTTATGAGTGGACATATTTTCATATTATTGCGCGAACTAAAATGATTATCAGAAGATCTGACTGATTTTTAGAACTGATCTTCCCGAGCCAAAAATTTCATGCAATTTTCGCTCCGATAAATTATATTATCTTTGAAAATGTTTCCTTAAAAAAGCATTAAATGAGAAAGTTATTGGTCATGTTTGTCGTTTCAGCCGCTTTTGCTTCACAAGCTCAAACCGTACCATCTTCAGGTAAAATCGGGTATGCTGACATGGAATATATCTTTAAACAGCTTCCCGACTTAAAACAAATCGAAACAGATCTCAAATCATCACAAGCTCAGTTTAAAAAGGATATTGACGCTAAGTCACAAAAATTACAGAAGGAATACACGGACTTTAACACGAATGCAAATGCGATGGTGGATACCGTACGTTTAAATAAGCAGCGTGAATTGGAGAAGGGCATGGCAGCCCTGGAGCAATTGCAACAAGACGCCCAAAACACCTTGCAGAATAAGCAAAAACTTTTAATGGCACCTGTTTATCTGAAGGTTAGCAGGGCTATTCAGGAGGTTGCCCGGGAAAATGGCTTTAGCACAATCCTTACCAGGCAGATAAGCAATTACCGCGTATTGCTGTATCAAGCAGATCAGTTTGACGTATCCAACCTTGTTTTACAAAAGTTTGGGATCACGCCCCCGGCAAAATAACCGAGTCGCGAAAACAATCAGAGTTGAAAATCTCAGGACAATAGAGTACGTTCTTGCGTGATGCAGAATGGCTTCCGATAGTTATGCTTCAATAGATTTCTAAAGAAAGCCTGATTTGAAGTCAAGTCAAGAACAGGATTTGATCAAAATTAGGTTGAGTAACTGTTGCCATCTTATCCTCGCTGCTGTTTATTTAAAAGAAAACCAGCTACCCCGATGACAAACTTTCAATACGTGCTGGAGTTGTTAGGTACTTTTTTCTTTGCGATATCAGGAGCACTGGCCATACAGGATCATCACGACGATTTGTTCGGCGCTGGGTTTTTGGGTTTTGTGACTGCGATTGGAGGGGGGACGTTGAGAGATATCATGTTGGGCAGCTATCCTTTGGTCTGGATCGGCGATATTTATTTTCTCTACGCGATTTTGGCAGGTGTAGTTGTAGCCTATTTTTCTTTTAAGCACCTCTTGCGGTTAAAGCGCACTTTTCTCGTCTTCGATACGCTGGGAATTTCTTTCTTTACCATTCTGGGGGTCGAAAAAGCTTTGAGTCTGGCGGTTCGCCCAGAGATCGCCGCCATTATGGGAATGTTTTCGGCCATTATGGGGGGCGTAATCCGCGACGTGCTCACCAATGAAACGCCTGTATTGTTCCGGAAAGAAATATATGCAACGGCGTGTTTGGCCGGCGCGATCCTTTATTTGTTGTTATATCCTTTGGGGGTGGACCGCAACATCAATCTGGCCATTTCTATCTTCCTGATTTTTGTAATTCGGATACTGGCCGTAAAGTATAAGCTGGCTTTGCCTAATTTCAAACGTTGAAATTCCTCATCTAACTTTTCAAGGCTAAGCATGGACAGATGTTAAACGATTTTTCCAGTGATTTCCAGGTGCAGGTCGGATAAGATGCATTTGAGAAGAGATTTCTGACAGTGATTATTCTGCGGGCAGTTGCACGCCTGAATCATCTGGTTTTCCTCAGCAGCTGTACTATCTTTCCCCCGAGGAAGAATCCGGACACCAGCCCGATTAAATCCGCTACCATATCATATAAATCAAAGCTGCGGCCCTCCACCAGAAGTTGTAACAATTCTGTGATCACACTGAACAAGATGCCCGTGAGAATGAAAGCCCAAAACGTTACTTTTCTGGTACGAAAATCATATTGTACAGCTACGGCCCATAGCCCAAACATGGCGATATGAACCACTTTATCGAAACCACCGATGCTCACATCCGGAAGATTCGGACCGGGAATCAGCACCGCTATGACAATTAAAAAAGACACAATTAAGGTAGCGAACTTCATCTCCTGGCTTTCTTAACTAAAATTAGTAATATTTCCATAGAGGCAATCCTTTTTTAATTTCAGGCTTCGGCTGCGTTATTAGCATTATCTTTTTAACTTGAACTGAACCTTAGCCTCCCATTTTTAATAAAATGAAGTCAGACTTAAAAGACAATTATCGGATCACCGATAAAACGATCAAAGAACCTCCTTCTTCATTTTTTCACAAATTGACATTCCTCGGCCCTGGATTTATCCTTTCCGCCTCCATTGTTGGGTCAGGAGAATTAATTGCAACTACCGTGCTGGGTGCCAAAGCAGGCTATATAGCCTTTTGGGTTATTCTTGTCAGCTGTCTGGTAAAAGTCGCTGTGCAACTTGAATTTGGAAAACATACCATCCTCACAGGAGAAACAGCCATGCAGATTTTTAACAAACTGCCGGGACCTAAGATTGGAAATGGAAGATGGTCCACCTGGATACTATGCATATTACTGCTTTTAAAGGTGGTGCAACTGGGTGGTATGTTGGGAAGTACAGCTATTGTATTAAACATGTTGTTCCCTGCAGTACCCGTATTGTATTGGGTAGCCATCGCCGCCTTTTCGGTTGCCCTCCTTATTTATCAGGGTTATTACACCGTGGTGGAAAAGGCCTCGCTTGTGATGATTCTTATGTTCACCTTAATGACCATCACGTCCGTATTTGCATTATCCTTTACCCCGTATGACATCTCCTGGTCAGAAATTGCCAGCGGGCTCACGTTTAAATTTCCAAGGGAAATCGTTCCTGTGGCCATTGGTGCGTTCGGCATAACAGGAGTAGCCAGTGATGAGATCATCGCCTATAATTATTGGTGTATCGAAAAAGGATACGCTGCCTATACGGGGCCGCATGAGGATACTCCACAATGGAAAAACAGGGCCGCAGGGTGGATTAAAATTATGCACCTGGACGCGTTTGTGGCCATGGTCATCTACACCACGGTGACAGCTGCTTTTTATTTGTTGGGTTCTGCTATTCTGCATAACCGGGGAGTTGTGCCGGAAGGCGACCAGTTAATAGAGACCGTTGCGCTGATCTATACAGAGTCACTCGGGGAAGGTGTACGGAATGTGTATCTGGTCGGAGCTTTTTTTGCTCTGTACTCGAGTTTATTCGCCTCTCTTGCCGCGTGGACAAGAATGTATTCTGATATATTTGGACAGCTACGGTGGATTGACTTTTCAAACCTCAGGCAGAGGAGCAGGGTCGTAGCGGTTCTCGCATGGGTCTTTCCCCTCACGTGGGCGATAATCTACATGTTTATGGAGTTGCCCGTGGTGATGATCCTCTTTGGAGGCGCGGTCGGTTCGGTCATGTTGTTCTTAATTGTATTTGCTGCTATACACATGAAGTATCACAGAACGGAAATCATTAAATCAGGCCCGTTATATGATGTAGCCTTTTGGGTCAGCATCATTTCTATTCTACTGGTGGGTTTGTATGGACTGAATGGATTGTTTTAAATAGAAAGCTTAAGCATTACTACTGGATTATGCTATTTACCATTCCAGTTTAAGTTTGCGGTATGAAAAACTACAGGTTACCCGAAGGTTATTCGCTCTTCGAATCTTTTGTGCGCACGTATAAACAAGTCAAAGATCCTATTGGTGCTATGGAGGAGAGTATGGCCAGGTTCAAAGGAACCTATGCCGTCAATTTGGGAAAAAGAAGATTGATTGCCACGCAGGATCCAGGTTTTATAGATTATGTGCTAAAAACAAATCACAAGAATTATTACAAATCTCCCATCCTTACTGAACAATTGGGCAGGTTTTTGGGAAAAGGTTTGCTTACATCCAACGGTGAATACTGGCTAAAGCAAAGGCGCTTAATTCAGCCGGGCTTTCATGTTGAAAAAATTCACGCCTTGTATGCGATTATCAAGAAAACGGTAGATAATTTTTTAACAACATTCCCGAAAGGTGAGCATATCGATGTTTATCCGTGGATGAACGAGATCGCCTTTGAAATTGTAATCAATACGCTGTTTAATGTGAAAGTGCCTGCGGAGACGCGGGGGGAACTAAGCCGTTTTATTACAGACACACAGGATTTTGTAATCAAAGACATCCGTCAGCCGCATAAAAGCTGGTGGTTTAAAATGTCGGGTGAAGTAAGTAGAAATTTAAGGAAAGCCGCCGGGGCCCGCGATATTATCAGATCCATTATTCGTCAGCGGAAAAGCAGCGACCGGAAATTCAATGATCTACTGGATATGTTGCTCGATGCCCGATATGAAGAAACCGGCGCGCCCATGGACGAAGAACAGGTTATCGATGAGATTTTGATTCTATTGATTGCCGGTCATGAGACCACTGCCAATGCACTTTCGTGGACATTGTTTTTACTTGCCAATCATCCAAATGAAATCGAAAGATTAAAAGGGGCTACCGCAAATCTGACTCCGGAAGAATGCGTTAAAAATGATGCGCTTCTTTGCGTCATAAAAGAAAGCATGCGGCTGTATCCGCCTGCCTGGATAAGTGACAGGATAGCCCTGGATGACGATGGATACCGCGATTTCAATTTTCCTAAAAACACCATCGTTATATTATTTTATTATGGTTTGCACCGTGACCGGAATTATTGGATTGACCCGATCGCTTTTAACCCTTCAAGATTTTCAAAGGACCATACTGATAAGGATAAGCCCAAGGCCTATTATCCTTTTGGTGCCGGCCCCCGGCTTTGCATTGGAAATAATTTCGCCCTGGCCGAGATGGCAATTTTTTTACAGGCTTTTATACAGGAATTCAATATACACCCCACTGGAATCACCCCCCATATTACGCCATTGGTTACTTTGAGACCAGACAGGGTAATTCTTGGAGTAACGAAATCCGAAAAGATTACCCTATGAAATGACTTAGCGATGATGTCAGTTTGAGATAACGGACAATTGTACGTCATGATTGACCCTTTACACATGCCACGGTAAGGCTCATTAAACAATTTCAGGAAAATTCCTCCAGAGGTTTCCCTAACTGACGCGCAGGTGGCATGAGGTTTTTATCACTGGAGTTGTTATTTAAACCGAACAACAATGGCACAAACAAAATCAAAACAATCCCCTGCAAAGCAATCGAGAGCAAGTACGGGGGCCAAAAAATCCAGCACAAAACCGAAGCAAGACATGAACGGTTCTTTACTGGAGGAGTTCTTTACTGACGCCCTGAAAGACATTTATTGGGCGGAAAAAGCATTGACCAAGGCATTGCCAAAAATGTCAAAGGCTGCGACCTCCCCTGAACTAAAAAAAGCTTTTGACCAACACCTGGGAGAAACACAAAAGCAAATCGAACGCTTGGAACAGGTATTCAAGGAAATGGGCAAAAAAGCTCAGGGCAAAAAATGTGAGGCCATGCAGGGCCTTATTGACGAAAGCGAAAGCATAATAAGTGAAACCAAAGAGGATACCTTTACCCGGGATGCCGCCCTGATCATTTCAGCGCAAAAAGTAGAGCATTATGAAATTGCGAGTTACGGTGGACTGGTGCAATTGGCAAAAACAATGAACAAAAAAGGGATTGCCAATACACTGGCTATAACTTTAAAAGAAGAGAAGAAAACAGATGAACTTTTAACCGGCATTGCCGAGAAGAGCATCAACATGGAGGCTGCTGAAGAAGAAGGCGAAAAACCGACTTCACTGAAGGAAAGTATTATGACAATCTTTTCTAAGTAAAAGAACTATCATTCATCACAAAATAAAGGGCTCCGTAGCCCTTTATTTTGTGATGATCCGAAGGAAGTTTCGTTTCTGGAATTAATCATTTATGGAGTTATAATACTTCACAAATTTAATTAGTCCGTCTTTATCTTTTGACGATATTTTTTGCTCTTTCACAAATTTACTGATTTCTTGTTGCTTGTCGGGTAAACTTGCCAAAAGATTTTTAATACTGCCAACCTTCACGAGATCCTCATTTTTATATTTGTAATAAAACACATCCGCTGACCTAACATATTTTGCGGGTATGTCGGAAATCAAAACCTTTTCTCTATAATTCACAGTTTTTTTTGCCATTAGTGTCAGTTTTCCACTTTCCAGTAATTCCAAAAAGGTAGGTTGTGTTTTGGATAGAAATTTAAAACTTTCTACCACTAGAATTTGGTTCCCGATTTCTACCTTGTTAATTAACGTATCTGGTTCCAGCAAATACATCACCCCGAGGTCCTGAAATTCTATTTTATCCTGGAATATATTGTACCGCATAGGCACACCGTTAAATTTTTCGTTGCCACTGTACACGTATCCCTTAATGAAATTTTCATTTAGGTAAGGAGATCCTTCATAATTTGCTTCCTGAGCACCATATAAATACTTATCAGATTCCTTAATCAAAATATGATCCTGTACATTCCGGCTCCGCTGGGCAAATGTAGTGAAGCAGATAAACTGCATGACGACACCTGACAGAATGATAAATTTTAAGGACATAAGATGATTTTTTAGAGACTCTCCAATCAAATATAAAAATTAATGGAGAGAAACGTGCGAAGGCTTTTGTCCTGGATGAACTGAAGGTTATGGAATTCGAAGAGGTTTCAATTGAATCAGGGCTCCAACAGGCATACCTCGCCCTGATGCCTATATTATTCATTGCATGGACTACGTTAGTGCTGATTTTTCTTTTTGCGCAAAAACATCAACAGTGATTGCCATCCGTATCCGAGAACAAAAAAAAGCAATAGAAACAAATAAGGATTCTCCATAAAATAAACCTTAAGCTGAATAAAAAAAACTGCGTGAGAGGGTTATAGTATAGACCGTTTGAAATAGGCAATAGATTATCCGCCTTTTATTACACACAGGCGGATCACCAAACGTTGGTATAGGTTCTGGCATTTATAGTAGTAATCCGCTTAAACCGGCCAATCAACGTGTTTTGACAAAAAACTTCTGTAATTGTTGCATTTCCTTCCGGTTTTTTGGTTAATTCTTTTGTCTTTTACCAACTGTTATTAACGGTTTACTATGCCTGAAATTGCTGGCGATAAAAAAATTTATTCTCTGCTCGAAGTTGCCCAGAGCATCCAAAAGACACTTTCTAAACGGTATACAAGTGCTTTTTGGGTCAAAGCCGAGATGAACAAGCTTAATTTTTATCCTCATTCGGGACATTGTTACCCTGATCTGGTTGAAAAACTTGATGGAAAAGTGATTGCCCAGGTAAAGTCAACCCTTTGGAAAGACGATTATATCAGGATCAACAATAATTTTTTGCATATTCTGAAAGCTCCCTTGAGCGATGGCATCAGTATGCTGTTTTGTGCCAGAATTACTTTCGATGCTATTCACGGCCTTGCCTTACGAATAACCGATATTGATCCCGTTTTTTCGCTTGGCGAACTTGAGCGCGAAAAACAGGAGACGGTTTCAAAACTTCAGCAGGAAGGAATATTTATGCAGAATAAACTGTTGAAGCTTCCCATGCTGCCTCAACGCATGGCTATCATTTCTGTACAAACCAGCAAAGGGTACGCGGATTTTCTTAAGATAATCGGAGGAAATCCGTGGGGCTATAAATTTTTTCACATCCTTTTTCCATCCCTTTTACAAGGTGATAATGCGGTAGATTCCATCATTTTTCAATTAGAAAGAATTAGAAAAATTGTTAATCATTTTGATGTGGTAGCGATTATCAGAGGGGGAGGTGGGGATGTGGGGCTTTCCTGTTTTAATAATTATCGGCTGTCAAGACAAATTGCCCTTTTCCCAATACCGGTTCTAACCGGAATTGGTCATGCTACAAACGAAACCGTTGTGGAAATGATCGCTCATAAAAATGCCATCACACCGACTGAGTTGGCAGACTATTTATTGCAAAAGTTCCATAATTTTTCTGTACCCGTTCAAAAGGCAGAAGAGAAATTAATCGACAAGGTTAAGAGGATACTTACCGAAGAGCGGTTGAGGGTTCAGAACACAGCAAAGTATTTCAGGTCGGTAACGGAAAATATTGTGATGCGGAGCCATCATGAAATACAACAACGGGTAAGAGAACTGTTTCAGCAATCAAATTTTTTGCTGCTAAACGAAAAGAAAGCATGTGCGTCTTCGGTTTATAAGATCCGCAGTGGCACCTTAACTTTTTGTAACACATCACGACAGGATATAAAACAATTCGCCTTCAGCCTTCGAAAGGATCTACAATCAATTCTTAAACAGGAAAATAGCCAAATGGATCATATCATCAGAAGCATTGCCAACATGCATCCTGAAAATGTTCTGAAACGCGGTTATAGTATTACCCTTATAAATGGCAAAGCGATTACCCATGTGCGGGAGGTAAAAAACAGTGATACATTAGAAACGATTTTGGCAGAGGGCACCCTTTTCAGTGAAGTAAAGTCAATTAAAAACCAGGATCCATTATGAATGATTCTCCAACCTATTCGGAGGCTTTCGATGAGCTGCAGCAAATTGTTTCTGAAATTGAAGAAGGGCAGATTTCGGTAGACGAACTTTCAGAAAAAGTCAAGCGCGCAGCCATGCTGATAAGCATCTGTAAATCAAAACTTTCTTCCACCGAGGAAGATGTCAATAAAATTCTCAAAGACCTCGAAGGAGAATCAGATGACCATTGACAAGGCTGCAGGTGATAACGTGTAAACACATCAGTTAACGACGCTACAGGTCTTTTTTCAATGCCCTAATCCCTAATCCCTAATCCCTAATGCCCAATGCCTCAACGCGTGCCCGCAAGAAAGGCCTCTCCATTTTGAAACTGGACCTCCACCAGCTTCTCACTCTCGACCACCTGCGCAATGATCTTTTTTGATCGGGTGTCAATAACATCTCCTGATGAGGGGTAACAATACCGCCCATCAATTCCGAAAGTGATCCAGCCATTGGTTTTGTTCAATTTGATATCGGCGATTTGCTTGTGTGGAGAAACGGTACGGTCAAAGACATGGACATACGGGCCAGCATCATTGGAAACCCAAATCTCTTTCTGATTCGGGGGCAGATTAACCCCGTGGCTGGTAGTGAGATGATTACCGCGGATTTTTTCAAACCCTTTTACTTCCACACGGCCAATTCGTTTTCCGGTTTGCAGGTCTCCGATCTCGTACCCTAAAATTCCGTCCGTGTTTACATAACAAAATTTATCATCCGCCGTAACGGCGAAGGGCCGAATCCCTCGTGGTCCATCCAGCGTATTGGGCACCCATCCCCATCCCTTTTCAGGGTTTGCTAGAAACGGACCAACCGTCCTGATAATGGAATGGGTTTTAACATCCGCTATGTAGAGATTTTCATTTCCTAATGCAGCGAGATACATTTTACTTCCATCTTTGCTGCACCATGTATTGTGTGGGTTTCCGAACGGAACTGGAATAAATGCCACGACCTTTTTCAAATCAGCATCAATCACATCCCATCCATTTCCATAACGCTTAGGAAGGTAAATGAATTTTCCATCCGGGGTTATCGCCTGGCTATCAGCATAACCCGTGATGGGGAGTGACCATTCAATTTTTTCAGTTTTAAGATCTACGCAAACGAATTGATCGGAAATATTTGAACTCAAGTACAGTTTACCCCTTTTAGGATCCACGCTGATTCCTTTATACGCGCCAGTGCCAGGAACTTCAAATTTCCGGAGAAGCCGGTGCCCGGCGTTGATATCGTATACGTAAATATATCCGTGGTCCTCCGCTACATAAAGTAATTTATCAATCTGAGGGAAAGCCTGCAGAGATGAAAACAGCAACACAACGATCAACATTTTTCGTATTATCATAATGGTTGACTTTCTTAGCACAAAATTATTAAAGTAAAATTACTGGTTTCGTCAATATCCTAATCCATCAGGGCCACCTTCCATATCGTTTGACGAATCGTATAGGAAGGAGAAAAACTTTGAGAGAACTGGTTTTTTTCCTCGGTAAATAATATTTCCTGCATGAACCCGCCACTCACCACGCTTAACCCGCCTTTGATCATTCTTGTGATCGTAAAAACGCTTTTGCCTTTATAATATGCAATATTCTTGCGACATTTCCTCAGCTACAAATGCACAATCCGTAAACTCATATGAGGTGCATAACGGGGTTGTCAGAAATTGAACCCGGCTATCTTATCCATAATTTTAAAAAGAAGAATGAAACGCAGAGACATTATTAAAAATTTGGCGATTATACCTTTTGCAGGAAGTTTTCTGCCCAACGAGACTACTGCTGCTGCAGTGAAGGTAGCCGGAACTGGTTCAGGGGCACTTGAAATAGGGCCCAAAATTTACGAATCAATCGGGGTTGACCCAGTTATTAACTGCCGGGGTACTTTTACTATTATAGGCGGATCTCTCGAGAGACCAGAAGTTCTAGCCGCATCCAAAGCAGCGTCCGCGTATTTTGTACAGTATGATGAAATGTCTTTTGGTGTTGGCCGCCGCCTGGCTGAAATTACAGGAGCCGAGTGGGGGATGGTTTCCGCAGGATGTGCAGCCGGATTAAAACATGTTACGGCAGCTTGTGTAACCGGTGGAAATCCAGAAAAACTTATCCGTATTCCGGATCTGACAGGCCTTGAAAAAACCGAAGTTATCATTCCACGATCTTCGCGCAATGCATACGACCATGCTATTCGCAACATTGGTGTAAAGATCATCATGGTGGAAACGCCCGAAGAACTTCAGGCGGCTATCAATTCGCGAACCGCGATGATATACCTCATGGCTGATAATGATTCAGAAAAAGGAAAACCACTTTCACTGGAGGCTGTTGCCCGTATTGCCCAACCTAAAAATATTCCTATCCTCGTCGATGCAGCCGCGGAAATTTTAACTATCCCCAACGTTCACCTTCAGCGAGGCGCTACCATCGTTGCCTACAGCGGTGGTAAGGCTATCTGCGGACCGCAATGCGCCGGATTGTTGCTAGGTAAAAAGGATATTCTGATGGCCGCATGGCAGGCAAGTTCGCCTCATCATGGACCGGGGCGGGACAATAAGGTTGGCAAAGAAGAGATGATGGGTATGCTCGCCGCTGTGGAGGCATGGACAACCCGTGATCATCAGAGTGAATGGAAGACATGGCTAGGCTGGCTGGATGCTATCGCGAAACGCATTTCCAAAATTGATGGCATAGAAACCTCTGTTCACGAACCCACTGATTTATCTAATCGTTCGCCGGTGTTAAACATCACCTGGAATCCCGATAAACTACACATAACAGGAGAAGAAGTTGCAGAAGATTTTGCCAGGAATAAACCAAGGATTGCCATTGGCGCAAGGAGCAAAGAAGGCAGTACAACGCTGGTTGTAACCTCAGGTCAGATGCAACCCGGCAATGAAAAAATAGTGGCCGACAGAATATTTGCTATACTATCTCAAAAACGCGCCCCCAGGT
>JBDSIM010000092.1:0-2501 GCA_039917935.1 Cyclobacteriaceae bacterium
TGAAACACCGAACCAAAATGCAAGTCATCGAACCCAAGTCGAAATAATACATAAACGACCGAAAGGACAATCGCAATGCAACACGAAAAAAGTGTTGAAGAGTCTGGACTCACATTCCCAAAAGAATTCTTTTCCGTCATGCCAGTTGTAAGGAATAGCTACCAGGTGTTTGAAGATAGTAAAATACAATTTACATGATTCTTAAAAAATTAACAGTACCTATAACTTTTTATGTTAGTCTATCGATATGACTTTGAATTTGTTATTGCTTATTTTTTCAAAATACGCATAGGTGTTTTCTACCATTACCAGCATGGTCTTACTGATTACTTTCTGCGGGTTTATGCGAAATGCGATTATTTCAAGTTCATCACCGAAAATCTCCTTGCAGTTTGGCAAGGCTGACGTAATAAACCCCGAAAGTAAACACGGCTTTTTGATCTGGTTTAGCAGAAATAGTTCAATGGGCAAATCCAGCCTTTTGATCGGAATACTTAGGGTCTTTTCAATTCGGGAACATTTGTCAGGCAGCTCGTCCCGGTGCGGGATATAGACAAGGTTACTCTTGCTGAAATATTTTTTTATTTCTCTCAGGTAGTGGAGATAGGTTTCCTCTGTGACAATTTCCGGATGAATCTCGCTTAGCGGTTGGCCTAGAAAGAAAACTTCATCAGTCTTTTCGAGACCTTTTATTAATTTCTTTACTTCAGTATAGTTATGTTTTACGATACTATCGTTTGGGCCCACAGCGATGTCATAAATAGTAAAAAAGTTTACAGACGTTGGATGGCTTAACTTATAGCCAAAAATATATTTCTTGAACCAGGTCTTTAAATAAAACTCTATACTTTGATTTTTCAAAAAGGAGGTATTATTTTTTCTTCTCTCATTAACTTCGATAGTTGCAATTCCATCATCAAGCAGGTAGAGGGATTTATACCGGATGTTATTCATCATGTGTAAATTCTCCATTCCTAGGTAGTAACCAACGATCAACCGATCTACCTCTTTAAATTTTCTGATTAAACTCTTGATCTTAGCGAGGTTGGCAATGGCTTTTTTTATTACCGGCAAGATTTTTCGGTTTTTAAAATTCTTTTCATGTTTTCTCAAACTTTCAATGTCATCGTCAATGAAATGCATTTCTTTCCATTGTGATCCGTTGATAATTTTTTTCAGGGTAATGAGATTGCTAGAGTATGTTATAAAGATGGCAACCGAGTGTTCATCGGGTATGTTCAATTCCCTTTTAGCCTCGATTACATTGATTAATTGAAGAGGGGTACTGATCAGGAAGAGATTTATGGGCTCGGTCATTATACAAGTTTCATGAAATTTTTGGATCTTTCTATTTAAGCCCCCATGGCATAGGGTACACCTTGTTGCTAAAGAACCATGTAAGGATAAAACTTATAAAGTAACTGATGCAAAGGGAGTACGCTGCCCCAATGGTTCCAAACATTTTAACCAGGATAAAAGTTAAACTTACGTTGCATACCGCACAAAAAGTTGTGATGGAAGCCAAAACATATGTTTTTTCTGCATAGAAAATATAATTCACAACCATTTTGTACATTCCGTTGAAAGCAAAACCGATTGAGATCCAAAAAATAAACTGAACCCCTGCGGCAAATTCTGCCCCTACAAATATTCTGAAAAATGATGGAATGAAAAGTGAATAACCGATGGCAATGATCAGGATAAATGCAAAATACCAATACGTAACCTTGACAAGTTTGATATTGTCGTCATGCGAGTTTTTTTTTAGATTTTTATAAATCCAGGGAGCAAAGGCGTTGTTAACAGAATCTTGAAACAGCATAATAATTTGCGCAAACTGGAAACCCACCATATAGATTCCTACTTCACTAATGCCTTTTACATGGGAGATGATAAAGCGGTCTGCCAACATAAGGGCTGCTCCACCGAAGGTGTGAGGAATTAGCGGTATGCCGAATCGCAGCGCTTTTCGAAGGTATATCTTATTATAGCCAGTAGTGATATACTTTTTTCTATACAGGATATAGACTGTAATAAATGCGTACAGCGCGAATATGATAACCTGTCCCAGGATTCTGCCTTTCCATCCCATTTCAAATGGAATTACGAGAATCAACGAGAGCAGAAGATTGAGTGCCGTTTGGCTGATCTGAAAAATTCCGTACAAGATGGGTTTTTCTTCCGCGATCCAAAGCCCGAGCAGCAATTGAAATAAAAACTGGGAGGCTGCAAAAATAACAATCAGTGGCAACCAGTTTTCCGGAAATTCAATCAACCTGGATAATGGCGATGAGAAAAGAAAAAACAGCACCATGATAGCAAGAAAACTGAACAGCAGGATAATGAGTGTATTATAAACGAAAGTAGGGAAATCAATTTCATCCTTTTTGTAATATTGCACGATAGCAGCATTGTGGGTATTCAGGCCTACAAACGAAATGAGCAGTGTTGACGCAACCTGGAATATTGAAATAATTCCATATTCGGCCGGGTTCAGATAC
>JBDSIM010000093.1:0-9796 GCA_039917935.1 Cyclobacteriaceae bacterium
GGACGATACAAGGTGCAGCGAACGGATCGGTTATCACCAATATTAATTCACCGTCGACAACGGTGACAGGACTTCTGGCAGGAAGCAGTGTAACGTTAAGATGGACGATCAGCAACGGATCCTGTGCGAGTTTCGATGATGTGGTGTTGACCAACAATGTATCAGCTACTGTAGCGAACGCGGGGGCGGATCAAAGTATTTGCGGACCCTCTACTGTTCTTGCAGCGAATACCCCTGGCGTTGGAACGGGCAACTGGGCTATCATTAGCGGAGCGGGTGGTGTCGTCTCGGTTTTGTCGAACCCGGCAAGCAATTTTAATGGAATAGCTGGAAATACTTATGTACTGCGATGGACGGTTACGAATGGTGTTTGCTCAACATTCGATGAAGTTCAGGTTGTGCTGAAAAGAATCCCGGATGTGGCGGCATCTCCGGAAACTATTTGTTCGGGTCGTAGCACGAATGTAGCCATCTCAAATCCCAATGGAGTTGCTGGTACTACTTTTAACTACGTCATTTTGAGTGTAACGAATGTTTCTGGTGCATCGAATGGAAGTAGCAACGGAATCACTCAGGTTTTGAACACAAGCGATGGAATAAACCCAGGAAGTGTTACCTATCGGATTACCCCTTCGTTCAATGGATGTTCTGGGAATTTTTTGGATGTTACGGTAACTGTAAACCCGACACCGATGATTACCACCGCGGCGTCCTCTTTGATATCTGTTATTTGTAGTGCGAATCAGTTGAATTTTATCCCTTCATCAACGGTTGGGGGCACAACTTATTCCTGGACTTCAAGTGTTTCCGGAACGCTAAGCGGAGTGAGTGCATCGGGAAATGGATTGATTCTGGACACACCTATAAATGCTACCAACACCTCCGCAACAATCACATATCTAATAACGCCTTCTGCTTTTGGATGTTCAGGAGCATCGGTTAATTATGTTGTCACCGTCAGGCCTAAGCCAAATGTGTTAGCTGCGGGTCAGTCAATTTGTTCGGGACAATCCACTTCTATTAACATAACAAATCCAAACACCGTTTCCGGAACAACTTTTAGCTGGATTATTCAAAGTATTACAAATGTGAATGGGGCCGCTGCCGGCTCAGGCAATACCATCAATCAAGTATTATCAAGTGCTGATGCTGTATCCACCGGAACGATCGTTTATCGTATTACCCCATCATCAAATGGTTGTGCGGGTGATCCGTTGGATGTTACTGTGACAGTAACTCCTGTACCTGTAATAACCAATAATGCCTCCGACTTTTCCAAACAGATATGCAGTATTCAATCGCTGAGTTTTCTCCCAACTTCAACGATCCCAGGCACTATCTATACATGGACTTCAGTTATTAGCGGACCATTAAATGCGGCCACTATAACGTCAAGCGGTAGCGGTACCGTTGCTGATACACCAGAAAATACCGGGAACATTGAGGGTACTGTTACTTACAGAATAACACCTCGTTATAATGGCTGCAACGGATTGCCAGTTCAATTAGTAGTAACTGTTAAGCCCCTTCCCTCCGCATCAGGTTCTGATTTTACTGTCTGCAGTGGCCAGACTGCTTTTATCACAATTAGTCCAAACCCTAAAAATGTAGCGGGAACTACCTTTTCCTGGACAGCCTTGCCAAGTGGTAATATCATCGGCGCGACGAATGGGAACGGTTCAACCATTAACCAATTGTTATCTACTTCAAACGCCTCGGTGGGGACTGTAATTTATACCATTACCCCTTTTGCTAATGGATGTTCCGGGCCGACAACTAATATTCTGGCTACGGTGAATCCTGTCGCCACAGTAAACGCCGGGTCAGATTTTCAGGTATGTGAACCTGTTACTATTCCAATATCAGGAACCATTGGGGGTAGTGCGAGTTCCGGAACATGGGCTATTATTACGGGGGTAGGTTCAATTTCTTCCAGTACTACAGCTGCAGGCACTGTGACAGCTACCTATACCGTTGGTGTTAATGACATCGGTGGAGTGGTGGTGTTAAGGCTTACAACAAATGATCCCGATGCTGCAGGTCCTTGCTCAATTGTTTCCGACGACCTCACGATCAGCGTAAACAGAAGGGCAAGAGTAACCGTGCCGGCAGATTATACGGTTTGTGAACCCACGTCTATTTCTTTAACAGGTGATCTTGACCCCAGTGCAAATTCTGGTTCCTGGTCTGTTCTTACCGGTACAGGTACTCTTACCGTAAGCAGTATTACGGGCGACATTGTCACCGCGGGGTATGCTCCTGCATTGGCTGATGTTTCCAGCACAGTGGCCTTCAGATTAACAACAAATGATCCGGATGGTACGGGTCCCTGTGTATCCGCATTTGATGATATAAATATTACTATTAACCGATCTTCACGCGTTGATGCAGGTCCGAATATGGAAACATGTGAAGATAATGTCGTCCAGCTTTCAGGTGTTCCAGGCGGAGCCACCACGTCTGTTATATGGTCGGGTGCCAGTGGTGCCACAAGATTTTCCAATGTTAATAATCCGTCATCCACATACAGTTTGACGCCGGCTGACATCAGCGCAGGCACCATCATTCTTACCTTAACGGCGAACGACCCGGATGCTGCGGGGCCGTGTACCATCGTAAGCGATCAGGTAAATATCAAAGTGAATAAACTTGACGCATTGTTTATGTTTGGCCTTGACCCCAGTTACGCTGAAAATAGTCCAATCGATTTTCTGGATGGCGTTCCTGTTGGAGGAACCTTTACCGGTCCGGGTATTTTAGCTGGTTCTAATTCATTTAACCCTGCCAATGCCGGATACGGGTCTGTTAATATCAGATACGCCTACACGAATCCAATCACGGGATGTAGCAATTTCATCCTTCGTTCTACGATTGTAAATCCTGTTACTGTAATAGACTTTAATATTGAAGAGCCAAGCGATGTCGATTCACAAGGTAGATTAGTGATTTGCGAAAATTCGGGCAATAATAATCTGTTGGGTCTTTTAGGAAGGCCGGCATGGAATCATCCGTCTGCAAAGTCAGCATCATTCCGAAGCAATGATCCTGTTTTGAGTCCGCGAATTGTTTTTGACGGTGTTAACGGTTACAGGCTGAACACGAAAAATTTACCGGGCGGCACCTACCTGATCGAATATGTTTTCACCAATACTGTTGATGCCACCGATACCTTGACTAAAATCCTGATCGTTAACTCCGCGCCAAGAGCGATTATCGACGTCAGAAATAGTTGTATTGAAGACGTTATCACTTACAATGACAATTCCATTATTGCTAACAACCTTTCTGGTGGTGTGATTGATAAATGGTCATGGACTTACGGCGAAGGCGGCAATGGTAATGATGGAGTATCGCAAAATCCCACCTACAGGTATTCAACTCAAGGGTTGAAAACCCTTGGCCTGACCGTTACAACTGATCAAGGTTGCCAACATGATACAACCCGCGTCATTCGGGTAAGCAATCCTCCACAACCAGATTTTACCTGGAGTAAGATTTGCGTTCAAACTGAAACTACGGAATTTAAAGATCTGTCAAACCCGGGGATTGGAAACATTATTCAATATGCATGGGATTTTAACGACGGTGATACCCTGGGTTTTGGTACCCCTAGCAAAGCCGTGCCTCCCAATACGCACAGTAACAGAACTTCCAACACTTACAAAAATCCTTATCACAAATATTCAAATTTCCAGATTTACAACGTGAAACTTACCATTAGTACAGATGATGGATGTGTAAATGCTTTAACAAAAAGGATTTTTATTCTTGATTATAATAAACCCTCCCCGACCCTGGGTTATAGTGAGAACTTTGAAAATGGGAAAGGTACCTGGGTGGAAACTTCCTCTCACATTGATCAAACCAAACAAGGCTTGTACAGTTGGGTATTTGGTACGCCTGCAGGGAACAAAATCAACAGTGCTGCATCCGGAACAAATGCCTGGTGGACCGGCGGAAATCCTAATGCTGTAACGGAATACGGAACTTATTACCATAATGATAGTACGGAAGTGACGGGCCCTTGCCTGGATCTTTCCGCTATTAAAAGACCGATGATCGCGCTTAATTATTGGGCGCACTCCCAGGAAAATTTTGATGGCGCAGTCGTGCAGTATTCCACTGATGGCGGGGCAACATGGAAAACGATCGGAGATGGTGAAAAGCGGGGTATAAACTGGTATAACAGCAAAAATATTCCGGGCGCACCAGGTGGCCAGGATAACTTTGCCTGGTCAGGAAAAACTACAGGTTGGAAAAACGCACGCTTTAATCTGGATGAAATACCCGTTGCGGAAAGAAACCTTGTGGTGTTAAGAATTGCTTTTGGTAGTAACAGTGATAACCTTCCTGACAGTGTACTAAACGGATTTGCATTTGATGACATCTATATCGGCGAAAAGAAGCGTACCGTTCTAGTTGAACATTTTACCAATGAAAATATTGGTAACAATCAGGCAAACACTTACCTGGATAACCTTTACACGAATCAAACATTGCCTGGTCTTAAATTCGAATCTGATTTTATCAAGCTGCAATACCATATAGCCAATGGTGGCTTTGATCAATTGAATAAGGATAACCCAACCGACCCGGCTGCACGTGCATTTAACTATGGCCTGGATTCACCTCCGGGTACAATAATGGATGGCATTCTGGGTGCTTCGCCATACAATTCATCTAATAGCGGCCCATTAAATTTCAACGGCGATCACGCACTGATAGATGAAATTGAAATTGAGAGAAGAGCTTTGGATGACCCTGATTTCCTGATAAGCGTTGCCATGGATATGACACAATCCGCTTCCAGCCCGCTGCAGGCGTCTGTCACTTTCACTTATAATAACCCGACTAAAAATCTTTCAAATCCGGTAATATTGCATGCTGCCTTAGTTGAAACGGATGTTCCGGGAAAATTTGTCATGCCGCATAAAAATGTGCTGAGAAAATTATTATGGCAGAGTGAGGGCAAAACAATTAATCGATCGTGGATATTAAATGATATGCTTACCGAGAATATTGATTACACTATTGATGTTCCGATTATCAACCCTAATAACCTTTACCTGGTAGTGTTTGTACAGGAAAAAACCGGCAAGGGATCCGGTTATATACTTCAATCATACATTGTCAAGGTACCTGCCAAAATTGGTTTAACCCCGGTTGGAATAGCCGATAACCCAATCACTTCAGAAATTGGCAATATTCAGGTTTATCCTAACCCGGCATCGAAGTTTATCAATTTTTCTTTGGAGAATGTATTAGCACGCGACTACTCTTATAAAATTATAGATCAACGAGGTATAACCATTTTGGAAGGGGAATTAAATCATGACCTCACTTCACCGCAACAGGTTGATCTCACGGATTTGTCAAACGGCGTTTACTTCATTCAAATAAGGACTTCCGATAGAACGGTTATCTATAAAAAGATCGTAGTGATGAACAGGCTTTAAGAGTTGTGAATTTCCTTCTTTAAATCCCTTATCACGTTTTCACAGTCCTTAATAAAAGTTAGTGTAATTTCGGATAGTGATAATAGGTTCCTTTTTTTATGCGCATTCTCCTCTATAGAAAAGACTGTCTTCCGCAGTGAATTCATTCCTAATAAGCTAAAGGAGGGTTTTATTTGATGCGCAAGCCTGGAAAGAATTTCCCAATTCTTTTTTGAAACGGCATTTTGCATTTCCTTCAGCACCGCTGGAATACTCTGAATAAACGTTTCGGCCATTTCCTGAATAAATACATTGTTATTATCTGAAACTGCCCGCAAATAACTTAAATCAAAATTAACTTTTCCTCCTAATAGCGATTTAAGAGGTAAAGCATTCTTCTGATACCCCTTTATTTTTAATTCTTTAAATATTTTTCTATATAAATCATCCGGCGTAAATGGTTTGGGGAGGTAATCATTCATCCCGGAGGCTAAACATTTCTCTATGTCTGCTTTTGTCGCGTTGGCTGTCAGGGCCACAATAGGCGTATTCCGAATGTGCGAATCCATCGCCCTGATTGCCCTGGTCGCTTCATAACCGTCCATCACAGGCATTTGAACGTCCATTAGGACCACATCGTATGAATTGTTTTTGATTTTTTCAATGGCAACCAATCCATTCTCTGCAATGTCAACTTCACAATGCCATTGCTTCAGGATGCTTCTTGCATACAGGCGATTGATGTCATTATCCTCTACCAGTAGAATGTTCAATTCATTGAGCGGTTTTCCTTCCACAGACTGGAGTTTTTTAAGGTTCACTTTTTTCAAACCTTCGGATTTCGCAATACTATAGGGAATGCGAACAATAAAACGTGAACCTTTGTGCTCGATACTTTCCACAGCGATGCTGCCTTTTTGTAACTCTACAAGTTGCTTCACGATGGTTAATCCTAACCCGCTTCCACCATACTTACGGGTTACACTTGCGTCAGCCTGGCTAAAACTTTCAAAAATAGTATCCAGCTTATCAGCGGGAACTCCTACGCCGGTATCCACTACTTCTATTTTAAGCCGACAACTATTTTTTCGCTTATCCTCAGCTGAACATAAGACGTGGATTTCGCCACTGTGCGTAAATTTTACTGCATTGCTGATCAGGTTAATTAATATCTGATTTAAGCGAACCGGATCACCCAGAAGATTCTGATTAATAGATTGATCAATTTTATAATCCAGCAAAAGCTTCTTTTCCTTGGCCTGATAGGCAAACATGCCAATCAGTGATGGGAGAAGGTCATGAAGATTAAAGGGAATTTTTTCAAAAC
Source organism: Cyclobacteriaceae bacterium (assembly GCA_039917935.1). GTDB lineage: Bacteria > Bacteroidota > Bacteroidia > Cytophagales > Cyclobacteriaceae > Chryseosolibacter. Next base: position 6,763 of record JBDSIM010000093.1, read on the forward strand.
GTAATTTCCCTGAATCGATCGCCGTCAGATCAAGAATATCATTGATAATTACTTTGAGGTTTTCAGCTGAATGTTTGATTGCGTTCAGGTAAGTCTCCCGTTCCTCGCCACCAGGATCCTGGCTTAAGAGGCTTGCCATCCCGGCGATACCGTTGATAGGGGTGCGGATCTCATGGCTTATGTTTGCCAGGAACTGCTCTTTGGCTTTTTGCAGCCTGACAAGCTCTTCAGCATCCCGTTTTCTTTGAGTGATGTCCCGGCAATCAAGAATGAATCCCTCTAATCCAACTTTGTGTTTGAGATTGATCGCATTGAATTCCAAAAATTTATAAGATTTGTCAGTGCACAAAAATTGAATTTCCACTTTTTCAGTATACGCTCTTTTTTGGCTTTGTTTGAATTTACGTTTCAGATCATCCACTGAACCAGGCACGATATAACTGAAAAAATTTTTTCCTATTAAACTTTTTGACCGATAACCCAGCGTATCTTTAACAGAGGCATTGTGGTAGTGGATGTTACCTTCAAAGTCCACAATAAAAATTAGATCAGACCCATCTTCCACTACGGCCTCATAAAAAGACCCCTTGCGTACATATTGTTGAAAATTCATATTCCCGCCTCTTCCATTTCTTTTAAATAGCGGTACAATGAAGACTTGCCAACATCCAGTCTCTTCGCTACCTCTAAAATGTTATTATCGTACTTGTTTAAAAAATGGCGGATAATGCGATACATGTATTCCTGCATGGGCATTTCCTGGTAGAGAAAGGATTCAATTCGGGTTGAACTATTGAAACTGATATCCTGAGGTTTTATCTCCTGATCACTTCCCATTACTGCTGCCAATTCTATGATGGATTTAAGTTCGCGGATGTTGCCGGGAAAAGGATATTGAAGTAGTTTTTCCTGCGCTTCGTGACCTATTTTAAAGCGCGGCATTTGGTTTTCTTTGGTAAATTGATCGAGGAAGTGCTTGGCAATCAGAATGACATCTGTTGAACGGTCTCGCAGGGGCGGAAGGTGTATGGGTAAACCCAGCAATCGATAATAAAGATCTTCCCTGAATGTTCCTGATTTCACCTCTTCAGCGAGATCTTTATGCGTAGCAGCTACAATCCGCACATCCAGTTTAATAAGCTGATTGCCCCCTATGCGTGTGACCTCCTTTTCCTGTAACACGCGCAAGAGTTTTGCCTGAAGATTAGGATCCATATCCCCGATCTCATCCAGAAAAATAGATCCTCCATCGGCCTCTTCAAATTTTCCTATTCGCCGTGTGATAGCCCCCGTAAAAGCTCCTTTTTCATGTCCAAACAGTTCGCTTTCAATGAGGTCGCGTGGTATCGCTGCGATGTTGACGGCAACAAAAGGTTTGTTTTTTCTTTTCGAATTATAATGGATGGCTTTAGCAACCAATTCCTTGCCTGTGCCCGTTTCTCCTGAAATAGAAACTGAAATATTGGTGGTGCACGCCTTTTCCAGCAAGGCAAAAATCTTTCGGATGGCAGGACTGGAGCCTATTATACTTTTTTCAAATTCATACTTTTCAGAAATCTCTTTCTTCAGGAAATCAATTTGTCTGATCAACGAGGTTTTGTTCCTCGCATTATTAATCGCATTGATAATCCTGTCCTTTGTTTCATTGTCCTTGGTGATGTAATCATACGCGCCGAGTTTGAGTAACTCCACGGCAGTACCGATTTTTTCCTGAGCCGAAACGATAATGACATTGATGTTGGGGTCATGGGTTCTGATCTGGCTAAGCACCTTCTCACCGGGCATATCCGGAAGTGAATAGTCAAGCGTAATAACCGCCGGATTTTTGTGCAGATTATTTAAACATTCCTGACCTGTCGTGAAAAATTCAACTTCGTAATCAGGATTCAGGGCAAGTACATATTTGAGAAATTTTGTATACGCTTGGTCATCTTCGACAACAAATATTTTGACCGGCTCTTTTTCGTACATGTTTCGTATTGAATAGGTAAATATAGATTGAATTTAATTCAAAGAAATGTATAAAAATAAGGTTTAATTCAAACTCCATTCAGGGTTATTTACTTATTTGCGATCCAATCATCATCTTATTGCATGAATCAGTCTTGGTTTGGAAGCTCGGTAGTTCCCTTCCGGTTAGTTTTTTTAATGTGGGCTGCTTTTTATGTCGAATTTATGTACGGATGGCCTTTAAGTTATTTTGGAATTATTCCATGGAACCCCGTGGGTTTGATTGGGATTTTTTCAGCGCCGTTGTTGCATGGAAGTCTGAACCACCTAATCTCCAATACGATACCGCTTCTTTTTCTCGGCACCGTATTATTTTTTTTCTATGAAAGGATTGGCGGGATTGTTTTTTTTAGAGCCTACTTCTGGACAAACATCATGGTATGGCTTTTTGGCAGGCAGGAGGCCACTCATATTGGAGCCAGCGGGGTTGTATACGGGTTAGCTTTCTTTTTAATATTTTTCGGAATCTTCCGAAGAGATTTTATTTCCATGCTGATATCTATCATAGTAATTCTGTTGTATGGGGGGGTAATCTATGGCGTGTTACCCACCGATCCTCGTGTGTCATGGGAATCACACTTTTCCGGCGCCCTGGTTGGCATTTACACCGCCATCGGTCTCAGTTCACAAAAAAAAGTTTAATGCATGGACGCAAGCGTAAAAAAAATAATGGTCGATCTGAAAGCCGGCAAATATTCACCGGTGTATTTTTTACAAGGCGAGGAAACCTTTTACATAGATTTGATAAGCAACTACATAGAAGAGCATGCCTTACAACCGGCTGATAAAAGTTTTAATCAAGTTATCGTTTACGGAAAAGATGCTGTAATGGCCACCATTCTCACTCACGCCAGAAGATTTCCCATGATGGCGGAAAAACAAGTTGTCATTGTTAAGGAAGCGCAGGAAATTCAGGACCTCAATAAAGAAACCGGCAGCAAGCTACTGTTAGATTATGTCAAAAAACCAGTACCCAGTACTATATTGGTTTTTTGTCATAAGCACAAAAGCCTCGATAAGCGCA
>JBDSIM010000094.1:0-14818 GCA_039917935.1 Cyclobacteriaceae bacterium
TTTCTGCATGAAGGTGACACGACAAAAGCGGTGGCCCTGTTCAACCAGGAAGGGGACAGCGTGACTGGCACCTTTCTTACCCCAACCGGTGATTACAGATATCTGCAAGGGAATGTAAACGAGGGGATATTGCAGCTCAGTACTTTTGATGGAAACCATGCCTATCTTTTCCGAGCAAAACGACTGCCCGATGGTAAGCTTTCCGGAGAATATTATTCCGGAAAAACCTGGAAGGAGACATGGGTGGCAGAGAAGAATGATTCCATTTCCTTACCGGATGCGGAATCGCTTACGTATCTGAAGCAGGGCTTTGATCGCATCGAATTCAGCTTTCCGGACGTGAACGGAAAGCAGGTGAGCCTTCTGGATGAACGCTACAAAAATAAAGTCGTTATCCTTCAGATGTTCGGAACCTGGTGTCCCAATTGTATGGATGAGACAAAGTTTCTGTCCCCGTGGTATAATGAAAATAAGGAACGCGGTGTTGAAATCATCGGACTGGCTTATGAGCGTAAAGATAATTTTGATTATGCGAGCAATCGTGTCAAAAAAATGATTAACAAATGGGATGTGCGATATGATTTCCTGATCGCAGGAACAGATGACAAGGTCAAGGCGGGATTGACGCTACCGATGTTAAATGAAGTAGTGGCCTTTCCAACCACCATTTTTATTGGTAAAGATGGCAAGGTAAAAAAAATTCATACGGGTTTTAACGGTCCGGGGACGGGAGAATATTATGAAGCGTTCATTGAACAATTCAATCAAACCGTGAATGAACTTTTGAATGAAAATGTCAGCGCATTAAAATAAATGTCGGCGAAAAAAAGAGTAGTTGTTGGTTTATCCGGTGGAGTGGACTCCAGTGTAACGGCGTATCTGCTGCAACAGCAGGGATATGATGTGATTGGTATGTTCATGAAAAACTGGCATGATGATTCCGTTACTATCAGCAATGAATGTCCGTGGCTGGATGATAGTAATGATGCGATGATCGTGGCCCAGCACCTGGGCATTCCGTTCCAGGCAATTGATCTGAGTGTCGAATACAAGGCGCGCATTGTCGATTACATGTTTGCGGAATATCAACGAGGTCGCACACCCAACCCGGATGTATTGTGTAACCGGGAGATCAAGTTCGATGTTTTTCTAAACAATGCATTAAAGCTTGGGGCGGATTATGTCGCTACAGGACATTATGTACGTAAATCAGAATTCGTACAAGGCGGAAAAACTGTGTTTCAATTATTAAGCGGGAAAGATGCCAATAAAGATCAGAGTTATTTTTTGTGTCAACTCACACAGGACCAGTTATCGCGGTCTTTATTCCCTATCGGGGATTTATTGAAACCGGAAGTAAGGGCTATCGCGAAAAAGATCGGGTTGGTTACCGCGGATAAAAAAGATTCACAGGGATTGTGTTTTGTAGGAAAAGTGCATCTTCCGGATTTTTTACAACAGAGACTGGAACCCAAAAAAGGGAAGGTCGTGGAACTTCCCGCTGCGTCGCCGGCTTTTCATAATGGTTACGCGGATGACGACCTTACGGGATTAACGACTCCTTATTCGTTGGATCCGTTGCAGGGGAAAATTGTTGGTGAACACAACGGAGCACATTACTACACCATTGGACAACGCAAAGGTTTAAACCTCGGTGGAAACGCGAAACCCTTGTTTGTAATTGGAACCGATACGGTGGAGAACATCATTTTTACCGGCATGGGTGAAGATCATCCCGGCCTTTACAGGAAGGGATTATTTGTTCCTGTGGCCGATGAGCATTGGGTACGACCCGATTTGAAATTACAGGTTGGTGAAACGCGTAAAAGTTTATCGAGAATTCGTTACCGCCAGAAACTTGAATGTTGTACCCTTCACAAAAAAGAAGAAGGGCTGTACATTATTTTTGACAAACCACAGAAGAGCATCACCCCAGGTCAGTTTGCCGCCTGGTATCAGGGAGAAGAGTTGATTGGGTCGGGAGTAATACATTAGTCCATTGATTGCTTTGAAGGCCAGCTCAAGGGTCACACATTTCCCAGGCCACCGATATTCCCCCTGGTAGGTTACGGTTTTATGATGTTCGTGTTGATTGTCGATATATGTTTTTAGCGCTTGGATTTCTGAAGAACTCACCGAAAAACCTCCATAGCCATCTTGCCAATAAAAATTTTTAAACTCATCCCCTTTCAATTTCATCCATTTGGAGGAATGAGCCATTAATTCCTCCATTAATTTTATCCGCGCAATTTTCTTTGAAAGCAGGCACAGGATATGCACGTGATCGTTATAGCCCCCAATTTTAACCGGAAAAGATTCATGGCCATTACAAATTCCACCCAGGTAACTGTGAAGTTCCTTTTCTATTGAACTATAATTGAACTATGAATGAACAGTTGCCTGTTCTTTAATAATAATCAATTACCATCCTAACCTGAAACCCGAAACTTGAAACTTTATCCTACCTTGCGGACATGAACGCCATTGCAGGCAGAATACTTCGGTACTTTTTTAGTGGCACTTTATTTATTGTGCCCATATTAGCCACTGCATACTTTATTTACATATCCTTTAAATGGCTCGATGACCGTTTGAATTTGCCATACCCGGGCCTGGGGTTTGTTATCATATTAACATTCATCACAACCATTGGTTACCTGTCCACCAATTACCTTTTCAAGACTTTAGGAGGTTGGTTTGACCGGGGTATGAACCGGATACCCCTCGTGAAAATAATTTATTCTACCGTCAGGGACCTTTTAGGCGCTGTAGTTGGGGACAAAAGAAAATTTAATAAACCGGTTTTAGTAAGGATCAATAAAGATAATGAACTTCATCAGTTGGGTTTTGTAACCCAATCAGATTTAAGTGAATTGGGCCTTGCTGATATGGTGGTTGTGTACTTTCCTCACTCTTACGCCTTTTCAGGCATTCATTATTTTGTTCCCCGGGAAAATATCAAGCCCCTCAACATCTCCGGTCCGGCGGCGATGAAGTTTATCGTTTCGGGTGGTGTTAGTGGGTTCAGAGATTAGCCAGAATTAAGTCTATCACAAGGTGAAGCCTGTGGCTGTAAGGCAGGATATTCAAGAACTGAAACGGCGAGATAAGTTTAATCGAGCGAAATGTTATAAAAAAATGGAATCGCTTTCCAAAAATTATTTACACATTGTTTTTCCCTATTGTCCGACTAAAACCCAACGGCCAATAGCAATGAGTCGTTGTTTTTCAAGTTGTCTAAGCTTCAAGTTTGATACTGAGCATGCCATGTCTATTGAATGACTTTCGATAGGGCCATCCGGATTACCTCATCAACCTGCTCATCAATGCTGATGTGTGTGGTATCAATTACCACTGCATCCTCCGCCTGGCGAAGGGGGCTTTCAGTCCGGGTAGTATCAATTTTATCGCGCTTTAAAATGTTATCAATAACATCATCCAGATCGACCAGTTGACCTTTGTTTAAAAGCTCTTTCTGTCTCCTGAATGCCCTGACAAGTACATCTGCTGTCATAAAAAGTTTAAGTTCCGCAAGTGGAAATACAACTGTACCAATATCCCGCCCGTCCATCACCACTCCTTTCTCCTTACCCATTCTGCGTTGTTGATCAACCAGTGCCATCCTGACGGCTTTTATCGTACTCACCTGACTCACGTTCTCGGAAATACGCATGTTTCGGATTTGTCGTTCTACATTTAATCCATTCAGGAAAGTTTCAGAAATATTTCTGGAATTAACTTTAAATGAAATCTGGATTTGCTGCAAGGCTCTTGAGATTTCCCTGGGATTGGTAAGTGAAACATGATGGTCTAAAAAGTGTAAAGTCACGGCGCGATACATGGCACCCGAGTCAATATAGCGGTACCCAAGAACACCGGCTACCTGCTTTGCTGTTGTACTTTTCCCACATGCCGAGTATCCATCAATTGCGATAACAATTTTTTTTAAGTGCATCAGCAATCTTTTAAAGGACAGGGAATGGGTTTGCCTGGTTTAAGCTTTTTATGTTTGTGATGTTGTGTGGATGCACAGCCATCGCCTATCAATATAATGATGGCAAATAGAAAAACAATGATGGATCTGAATTTCAAATGGTTATTGTTTATGTAAGACTGTAAAAGTAAAAAAAAGAATTTAACCCTCCGTTTTGTTTTGATAACTCATGCGAAACCCTATTTTTTCAGCTCCCCCGAGCTCGAGAGTATGGTTTTTCTTTTGATTCAGGGTTATCCACTTAACTTCTGAAAACGCTGGTGCCACCAGGTCATTCTCTATGGCCATCTTTAAAACAATTTTTACAAACCTTTTTAAATCATCATCCGTAACAGGGTTTTCTGAAATTTTCGTAAAAATCTCCAGGTCCTTTTCCCCTTCAATGAAAAAACGGTTCTCATGATTGACCATTAGCCGGGCAAGTAAATACCCTGGGTCATGAATGCGGTTATGTTTGAGTGAGTCAGCCATAAAATTATACACCAGAATCTGACCGAAATACCGGTTAACATCGTTCTCCCTGACATACTCTGCCTTCATAGTAGCGTGGGATTCTTCCAGCGTAACAATGTTAGTATTCATTACAAAAATCTACATGTCCCCGGCAAGTTTTACGTTATTCGTATTCGTTCACTACGTTGAATTCGACCGTTACGTCCTCATCCCCTGGTAGAACCCTGCTTTTCAATTCCTGAATTGCCTGATGAGCTTCAGATGATAACGTCTTAAATGCCCGACCAATATGCTTATAAGCGGTTTGTTTTGCCGTTGATTTGCTCTCAAGCAGGTGTTTAATATGCTTTATCGGATCATCAGAATTCAGTCCCATTCACTTAATTTAAGGTTTTCTTACTAATTTTAGCGTTTATGATTTATATTAACTGAAATAATAAATGTTGATAAAATTCATTCCTTAAAGAAGATTTTCAAGACCATCATATCTGATAAACATCTCATCCATGGAACCAAAAGAAGAAGGTAAAACCGAAAAAACATTTAAAAGCTTCGGCAAAAAAGTTGATCAATTTCTCCTGGAGCTAAACGAAGCCGGTGAGAAGCTTCAAAAAGAGTTCGAAGAGAAATTCGAGGAGCTAAAAGTCACAGCCGAAAAGTTGAAAAAGGAAGCCGAGGGCAACGAAAGATGGAAAGAGGTTGAAAGCAGCCTGAAAAAAGCTGGCGATGAACTTGGCACAGCCTTTAAAGCGGCTTTTAGAAAAAGAGGGGGTTAGGTAATTGTCAATAGGTCGATGGTCAATAGTCATTGGTAATTATGGCAAACCCTCATGATTGGTATGGTGGGGGGATCTGGGCAACGCTATGGGTATACGGCGATGGGATGAGTGCCAACCTATGACAATCTAACGCTTCAGATATATCCGATTATACACATCAAATCTTGACCGTCTTCCATTTTCCCTGGCGGAAAATAATAATGCCGGCTATGGCAATGGCAGATTCCGCGATTGAAATTGCTGCGTATACCCCGGGCGTTCCAACGCCAAATTTCAGGGCCAGCAAATAAGCAAGTGGTATCTGGAAAAGCCAAAAACCAACAAAATTAATAATCGTAGGTGTTCGGGTATCACCAGCACCATTAAAAGACTGGCTGACCACCATACCATACGCATAAAATACATAGCCTAATGAAACGATTTGCAAGCACTGTATGCCGTTTCGCAGCACCTCCTGATCGTCCGTAAATAAACCCAGCAGCGGCCGTGCAAAAACCAGAAAAATCACCGTTACAGCAGCGAGAAAGATCATATTCAGAAAAGCTGCCCGCCAGACCGATTTTTCCGCCCTATCTGGTTGACCTGCCCCGAGATTCTGACCTACCAAAGTGGCAGAAGCATTAGCCATACCCCACGCCGGTAGAATGGCAAAGACAATAAGCCGGATGGCGATGGTATATCCCGCGACCGCAGCACTTCCAAATGTTGACATGATCCGAACTAAAAATAACCAGCTTGCCGAGGCGATTAAAAACTGGCCGGTCCCTCCAGCGGAAACTTTTAATAACCGCACAATAATATCCCATCGGAGCATCAGGTTTTTGCGCGTCACTTTAACCAGGCCTTTGCCATAAACCAGATGATACAATTGATACAGAACCCCTGCGCCCCGTCCGATATTGGTGGCGATCGCTGCGCCTTCCACCCCCATGTGTGGAATCGGGCCAAGCCCAAAAATAAAAACAGGATCCAACACGATATTAATTCCGTTGGCTAACAATAGAGAACGCATTGCCAGGGAGGCGTCACCCGCACCCCTGAAAATAGCATTGATAAGAAAGAGCATCATAATGGTTATGTTTCCCGTAAACATCCAGCGTGTATACCCTACGTTATTCCGTATCAGTTCGTTACTGGCCCCCATCAATCTCAGAATATCCTCGGAGAATAGTATACCTGCAAAACTCACTACCAGGGAAATGACCAGCGCGATGTAAACAGACTGCACGGCAGCAACCTCCGCTGAGGGGATGTCCTTCTCGCCCACCCTGCGGGCAACCATTGCCGTAGCTCCCATACTCAACCCTATGGCTACCGAATAAACCAGCGTAAGCACGGATTCCGTTAAACCAATGGTGGCCACAGCATCATTGTCTTTTAATTGACTCACGAAAAAAACATCAACCACGGCAAAAACGGCCTCCATGATCATTTCAAGGATCATGGGAACAGACAATAAGAAAATGGCTTTATCAATACCCAAAGCAGTGTAATCCTGCTCTTTTCCTTGAATAGCTTGCTTAAACAATCGAAAAAATGAATGGACTCTTGAAATGGTCATTGAACTGATATTAAGGAATCAAAACAAATTCACCCCGGAATGGGAGCCAGCGGATGCCGGGAGATACAAACGTGGGTTTACCTGGGTGGCAAAATTCAAATGACCAGCTTCATAGGATAAAAGATAACGCGCATTAGTTTCCTGGACGGTAAATATGAGAAAAGGGTTTAATACTTTTCTAAAAATATTAAAAATGACAGCCGAAACCTCTCTCAGAAGTTAAAGGCAAAGTGTCATGCTATGTAAATGGATTTGGCATTCATGAATTCTTTGATGCCGAGTTCTGATAATTCCCGTCCATAACCGGATTTTTTTATCCCGCCAAAAGGAAGTCTTTGATCGGATCTCATTAACGAGTTTACAAATACACACCCGGACTCAATCTCTCTCGCTACTCTTTCACCGCGTTCTGGATTTCTTGTCCATACTGAAGCCCCTAAACCATACCGGTTTTTATTCGCCATTTCAATGGCTTCCTGTTCATTATTGACCGTGATGACTGCCGCAATCGGACCAAACAATTCCTCATCAAAGGCCGGCATTCCGCCAGACACGTTATCCAATATCGAAGGTTGAAAATTAGCGCCTTCACGATTGCCTCCCGTTACTACTCTGGCCCCTGATGCTACGGAATGTTTCAATTGTTTTTCAAGGTCTTCGGCCAGATCCAATCTGGCCAATGGCCCCATAGTTGTTTTGATATCTAATTGATTTCCCTGCCGGATGGCTTCAACATGGAATTTAAATCTTTCTACAAAAGATTCCTTGATCGTTTTATCAACAATGAAACGTTTTGCGGCAATGCAGGATTGCCCCGCATTCTGCATCCTGGATTGGGTGGCAATTTTCGCGGCAACGTCAAGATCTGCGTCAGACAACACAATGAACGGATCGCTACCCCCCAATTCCAAAACGGTTTTCTTAAGGTTCTTTCCCGCGACGGCGGCAACCTGCGTACCAGCATACTCACTACCCGTTAACGTGACGGCTGCAACCGAGTCGTTCGCTATGATCCCCTCCACATTTTTTGAGTTAACCAAAAGGGATTGAAAAGTACCTTCCGGAAACCCGGCATCCCTGAATATTCTTTCAATCAACATGGAGCATTGGGAAACATTTCCCGCGTGTTTTAATAATCCTACATTTCCGGCCATGAGCGTTGGCACTGCAAACCGGAAGACCTGCCAGAATGGAAAGTTCCAGGGCATAATTGCCAGCACCGTGCCCAACGGTTGAAAGGCCACCACACTGCGTGAGGCATCCGTACGAATGGTTAGATCCCGGAGAAATTCTTCAGCATGATCTGCAAAAAAATCACACGCATCAGCGCATTTTTGAATTTCTCCCGTGGCCTCAGTCAGCACCTTGCCCATCTCCGTCGAAATAACGAGCGCGTATTCATTTTTATTTGTCCGCAATAAATTTGCGGCGCGTTTCATTAAGGTAGCCCTGTGGTTAAAACTTTCTTTGCGCCATGACCGGAACGTTGCGGCCGCGGAGGTGATTTTTTGATTTATGGTTTGCGCATCATCCTCGGGAAATTCGGCAATGACCGACTGGTCAAATGGGTTGATCGATTGAAACATAGCTTATTGTTCGGTAAGCTAAATTGGGTGAATCGAGAGGAATATAAAAGTGTATAATAAAAAATAAAAAACCCGTCTGACTTTTTGAATGGTCAGACGGATATAGACCTTGTTCCAACGTTAATCTGGATGAACCGAACTTGCCCCGGTAAGATCCGAGGTGACGGTTGGCTCACCTCTGTAAAGGATATGGCTTGCTCCACGGGCTATTACGTCAAGTTGATTCATGACCGTTACATTTCCATCGCTCGCACCTGATAAGTCAAGGTCTGCCCGTGTTACCGGGAAATTAAATGCCTTCAGTACGGAAGTACCAGAGAGATCAGCCGTGAGAATTTCACCTGTTCCCCGGATGTTCAAATACGAAGCTCCGGATATAACTGTTTCTACTCTCGATGCCTCAATATCCATCTGGCATACTGACGCTCCTGAGAGGTAAATATCAAAGTCATCAATATTGTCAAAACCTGAAATTCTGGAGTCACTGGCGCCTGAAAAATTAACGGAATATAATTCCGGCATGGTGATCGTTACAAATGTGTCGTGTCTGCGATTCCGATTTTGAGTGTATCGGATAATCAGCGTGCTTCCTTCTTTTCTCACGCTGAGATCGTCTATATTTCGTCTGTCTCCTCTCACGGAAACGTCGAAGAAGTTACCTTGTTCAACGTTACTGTTAAACGCATCTCCCATTTCAAGGCGATCGAAGTCGGTTATGGGATATTGACGCTCAGTTTCCTGGACAGGACCTGGATCATCGATATAGCACGAGCTAAGCGATACTGCTGTGAGCAGCAAATGGGTGAAAGTAAAGGGTTTAATTCTAAATGGTCATATTCTGTTTGTTTGTCTTATGACAATTACCATTTCGTTTACCCCTATTGTGTGGTAAAAAATTTTTCTGAACTAGCTGGTGTTCCCCCTGGACTCGAGTGCCTCAAAGTCCCTGAGGCAGGTGAATTTGCAGGAAGGAAGACTCTGAGCAGGCTCGCCCCCGCTCAGAGTCACTCGTAAGAGGACTCTGAGCCAGGAGACGCTCAGCGCATTCTCAGCGTTCCGAATACCGGTGACTCTGAGCGAGGCAAATTTATTGAATTAACAACAGGACGCTGACAGGGTTATCCGATCGACACGCGTTTGAACTCAGCCACGGTTAACCCTTTGGTAACTGTATCCAGATACTGCGCTACGGTTTTAGAACTGTCCTTTACGAATGGCTGATGCATCAGGGTACTATCCTTAAAAAACTTTTGGAGTTTACCCTGTGCGATTTTATCTACCATATTTGCAGGCTTACCTTCAGCAATGATCTGGGCTTTCGCAATTTCCAATTCCTTATCAATAATAGACCTGTCGACCGATTTTTCATCCACTGCCACGGGATTCATCGCGGCAATCTGCATACCCACATCTTTGCCCGCATCCGTTACGTCTTTTCCATTGACACCTTTGAGGGATACCAAAACGCCGAGTTTTGAACCCGCATGTATGTACGGAACGACGGCTTCACCTTTCATGTGAATAAATTCGCTCACTTCGATCTTTTCTCCGATTTTACCAACGAGTTCAACAATCTTATCATTTAGGCTAAGGTTGCCGGCTTTCAGATTTAGCAAGGCTGCTTTATCGGCTGGCTTTTGAGAAAACGCCGTTTCAGTGATGAGCTTTCCCAGGTTTTGGAATTCCTCATTTTTCGCTACGAAATCAGTCTCACAGTTGAGCGCAATGAGAATGGCTTCTTTTTTATCATCGCTTACTTTTACAAATACTGAACCTTCCTTCGCATCTCTGTCAGAGCGTGAAGCAGAAACTTTCTGACCTTTTTTTCTAAGTATTTCAATCGCTTTTTCAAAATCCCCATCGGCTTCGGAAAGTGCTTTTTTGCAATCCATCATACCGGCACCAGTCATCTGGCGGAGCTTGTTAACATCTTGTGCTGAAATGGCTGACATAATTTTAATTCGATTTTATATTATATTTTGTCTTACGCTGTTTGCAGGATTTAGACCACAGGCGATGGTCGACAATCTTCGCAGTGTCGGTTATGTACCCCCTACTTTGTTTCGTAACCTGCTTCCGAAAATCGAAATAGTCTTCGGATAGTTATCGGATCAAATTTTTTAAAGTGGCCTGAAAAAACTAAACACCGGTTTCAGGCCGATGTTTAGTGAAAATTATTATTACAGTGACGCTTAGTAGTGTTTCTTCGGCATCCGCCGGCCGGCGCGGATTAAGCTTTTGTTTCCTCTACAGGTTCGTCAACTTTTCTCTTTTCATCTTCTTCTTTTTTCTGAGCAGCATCTTCTTTATCCTTCTTGCGTTCCATCAAAGCTTCTTCAATCACTTTACCAATGTGTCTGGTAAGAATAGAAATGGATTTAAACGCATCGTCGTTGGAAGGGACAGGGAAGTCTACACCAGAAGGATCCGAATTTGTATCGACTAAAGCAAATACCGGAATATTCAATTTCTGAGCTTCTGTTACTGCGATGTGTTCGCGTTTCACATCAATGACAAAAAGCGCGGCGGGAAGTCTGTTTAAATCGGCGATACCACCCAGCAATTTTTCAAGTTTAGCTTTCTCACGGGTAACCATGAGACGCTCCCGTTTTGCCAGGTTCAGGAAAGCTTCGTCTTTCATCAACTTTTCAATCTGGGAAAGTTTCTTCAAAGACTTGCGTATAGTCGCAAAGTTGGTTAGCATGCCTCCTAACCAGCGCTCAGTAACAAAAGGCATGTTAAGACGTTTGGCTTCTTCCGTTACAATGTCTTTAGCCTGTTTTTTTGTCGCTACAAACATGATCTTGCGGCCAGAGCGAACAATGTTCTTCAGAGCGAAAGATGCTTCTTCGAGACGCGCAAGCGTTTTGTTGAGATCGATAATGTGAATGCCGTTGTTCTCCATAAAGATGTATTCTGCCATCTTCGGATTCCACTTACGGGTAAGGTGACCAAAATGGACACCTGCATCCAACAATTCCTGATATGTTAATTTATCTGCCATTGATTTCTTTCGATTAACGCTTGCTAAACTGGAACTTCCTTCTTGCTTTTCTTCTGCCCGGCTTCTTGCGTTCGACCATCCGTGAATCCCGGGTTAAAAGTCGATCTTTCTTCAAGGCAACGCGGTGGTCATCATTGATCTTAACCAAAGCGCGCGCAATGGCCAAACGAACGGCTTCTGCCTGCCCTTTTACGCCCCCGCCTTCAACATTCACTGAAACATCGTATTGATCTTCAGCTTTAATCGCAGCAAGCGCTTGCTTTACTGTTGTCTGATGAATGTCAGAGAGAAAGTATTCTTTCAAACCACGGTTGTTAACCACTATATCTCCTTTACCAGGTTGTAAATAGATCCTCGCAATGGATGTTTTTCTTCTACCGATTGTATTGATAATCTGCATTTATCAGAATTTTAATTCTTTGGGTTGTTGCGCCTGATGAGGATGTTCCGCACCTGTATATACATGGAGGCTTCTGAAGAGTTCACGGCCTAAAGTGTTTTTAGGGAGCATTCCGCGCACCGCATGCTCAATCAGCCTTTCAGGGTGCTTGGAGCGAATAAGGGAGGGAGTATGCTCACGCTGGCCACCGGGATAGCCTGAGTGCGTGAAAATAACGCGATCAGTCCATTTTTTCCCTGTCATCCGCACTTTTTCGGCATTGATTACGATCACATGATCGCCACAATCCACATGTGGTGAGTAACTGGGCTTATGTTTACCCCGGATAACTTTTGCAATCTCACTTGCCACACGACCCAATACCTGAGCATTGGCATCCACCACTACCCAGCTTTTGTCGACAGTAGCCTTGTTTGCGTAAGTAGTCTTATAACTATTATGATCCATTTTTTTACTTAAAATTCAAGAAAGTGCACCCTTACTCTTAAAAAGGGACACAAAGGTAAAAGGACTAATTCTTAAATGCAAGCCATAACACGAAATTGCTGAACAAATCAGGGCATTAGGCATTAGGTTTTGGGTATAGTCATTCGGCATTGGGGATTAGGACATTGGGCTTGGGGATTAGTTGGGAGGAAGTAGCCGGTTTGGTTGAATGCCTGTAGACGCCCGTTTTGCTATTCCTCAGAACATAGTCTTAATTAATAAGTTACGAAAATAATGGGTAAGATCCAAGGACACCGTCCTATATTTTCGACCGGGACAAAGAAGTAACTTCTTATTGGACAATTGGTTAGCTGTTTAATTCCAGCTGACGGATAAGGGCCTGGATATCTTTTGGATAGGGCGCTACCACGAGGGTTCTTTTCTCTTTTAAATCCGAGAATTCGAGAGAAAAGGCATGCAGGGCCATGCGCTTCATAAAAGGTTGTTCTTCTGTTCCCTTTTTAAGTTTATAATCCCTTTTAACCTGGGAAAGCAGGAATGGTTTTCCTCCATAAGTTTCATCACCCGTTATGGACGCCCGCTGTGTTGACAAGTGGATTCGGATCTGGTGCATTCTGCCGGTTACCGGACGACACTCCACCAAAGAGTGATACCGGTAAGATTTCAGGGCTGTAAACCAGGTTTGAGCGGATTTTCCTTCTGACTTGCTTATTTTCACTATCCCATCCAACAGCTTTAGGATGGGTGCATCTACCAGCTCTTCGTTAAAATTATGGATGCCATCCACGATCGCGTGATAGATTTTAACCACCTGACGGTTTTCGAATTGCATATTGAGGTGCCGGTAAGCAGCCGGATTTTTTGCAATAGCAAGCACCCCAGAGGTCTCCTTATCAAGCCGGTGACAAACCTGTGCTGAAGGAACATATTCACGGGCTAATGCCAGTAAATTTAAACCTCCATGCCGGTCTTCCAGAGTTGAAACGAACGGGGGTTTGTTGACCAGTATAAAATCTTCATCCTCTGACAGGATGATTTCCTTAAAATTAATCCTTTGCTTCAATGTAAATTAATCCTTTCCTAATTTGTGACCTTCAGATGCTTCCATACCAGACCGGGGCAGTTTAAAACTGAATGTTGACCCTTTACCAGGTGTACTTTCAACTTTGGCTCTGGAATGATGTCCATCCAAAATATGCTTAACAATAGCCAGGCCCAATCCCGTTCCGCCTTTTTCACGGCTACGACTTTTATCGACGCGGTAAAAGCGCTCAAAGATACGATTGATATGTTCTTTTGGTATACCCTCGCCATAATCTGTTACCAGGGTAATCAACGACTTTTTGGTATTCTGGAAACTCACCAAAACTTCGGTTTCTTCCGGCGAGTGCTTGATAGCATTTGAAATGAGATTTATCATCACCTGAGATATCCTTTGCCGGTCAGCGTAAACCATCACCTTCCGCACTGGACCTTCCACCCTAAGTTTGACTTCTTTTTTATCAGCCTTACCTTCGAATTGCTCAAAAACTTCCTGGGTTAACTCAAATAAATCGATGTTATCAAAATGCATTTTAATCTGACCCGTTTCAATTTGAGAAAGCGTCAGCAGATCCTGCACCAGAATATCCAAACCATCCAGGCTTTTTGCCGCTTTCTTTAAGAACTTGTTGCGCACCGCCTTATCATTCACTGCTCCATCCAGTAAAGTATGGACAAATCCCTGGGCGGCAAATAATGGGGTTTTTAATTCATGAGAGACATCTGCAATAAATTCTTTTCGGAAAGCTTCCAGTTTTCTCAATTCATCGATTTCATTCTGCTTGAGGTCAGCGAAAGAATAGATCTCTTTATTGATTGTTTTTAGCGGATTCAAGGCACCGGATTTATGCAGGTCGATTCCATCAAGCTCATTCTTTCGGAGCTTATTCATCAGCTTATAAATTTTGGCGATCTCACGGAAAATCAAAAACTCCAGCACTACAAAAATGAGCAGATAGGAAACGGAAAAACTGATGAAAAAGGAAACCACCAGCGCATTTACATCTACACTTTTGAACAATGAAAGAAATAATGTAGTGATTGCGCCAATGCAAAGCGCCAGCAACAAGGCAAGAACTCTTGAGCTATAAACCATACGCGAAGATACTCATTAGGCATTAGGCATTTATTGGCATTAGGGATCAGGAATCAGGCATGAGAAATCAAACATTAGGATCAGCCCTCGGGAGGGGGGTGCCAGGCCGGAGACAATTGAAATATTCGCGTTTCATTCAAGTGCCTTTCTGCTTTTACCTATAAGCCTTCTGCTCAATTGAGACTGAATTTATACCCCACACCCTTTACGGTGGTAATAAAATCTTCACCGATTTTTTCTCTGACTTTGCGGATGTGTACATCTACTGTCCTGGCGAGCACGTAGACGTCTGTACCCCAGATGTTGTGCAGCAAATCTTCACGGCTGAAGACTTTGTTCGGATTCTGGGCTAAAAAAAACAGCAATTCAAATTCTTTTTTTGGAAGGCTAATCTCCCTGTCCTTTACCTTCACGGTATAACTCAGGCGGTCAATTTTTAAATCACCGGCCTCAATGA
>JBDSIM010000095.1:0-2763 GCA_039917935.1 Cyclobacteriaceae bacterium
AAGGCTGCCAGCAGACCAGATATCGTTTTCAATGAAGACGATTGGAAAAAGCTGGAAGCCCGCCTGGATGCAAAGTCGCCCCATATTTCGGATGCAAACAATACTATCCGCAAGATCATAGCGGCATTCGCGCTGGCCATTTTATTTATTGCGGGGGCGGTTTACTGGAATTTTCAGGCACCAGACGAGGTGGCGCTTACCAGCAAAGAAGAAACCCATGCGGATAAAATCGCCGAATTAAATACGGCCGAAAGCATGGATACAAAACCAGGGGTTATTCAGCCAAGGTCAGATGTTTCCCGGCGCGATCAGAAAGGCATTGCAGAAAACGATCGAGCAAAAACAAATCTGCCTGAATACTCAAAGGGTCTTTCAAGCAAGAAATCATTGGAGCGGTCATCGGATATCAAACAGAAACGGATTCCCGAAATACAAGAAGTAACTATGGCGGAGGGTCAGCAGGATGGAGATCAACTAAAGGCAACTTCGGTTAGCAGTGCAATAGAATCAGGAACTGGTCTACGATCTGTTATCGCAGTGCGAAAGGATAAAATACAACGTGATTTTATACAGATCTCACCTGCTTTGGCAGACAGGATTAAGCAGAAGGCCAGCGGTCTCCTTCCTGGTGCGGAGGAAGTAGACGGTAGTGGTAAAGAGGAAGCCATTATGAAAGAGGAGCGGGCTTCCAATGAGAAGACAGCTTTGGCGTCCCCAAGGTTGAGCCTTCTGCTTTCTTTAGCTCCTGATTTCAGCAGTACTTCAATTAACCGGTATACTTCTCCAGGAGGTGCATACGGTGCGATGATCCATTATCACATAAAAAGGTCCTGGAGTATTTCCGCAGGGGTGGTTAAAAACAAGAAAAAGTATACCGGTGAGGGCGGTGACTACCAGCCTCCTAAAGGTTACTGGAAATATTATACAAATGGTATTATCCCGGAAACCATAGACGGATCATGTAACATATTGGAAATTCCAATCATGTTACAATATACGTTGGGTCAGGCAGGGAGAACCCGTTTCCTTGTTGGAGCAGGGGCGTCGAGCTACCTGATGTTGAATGAATCATACCAATATAATTTTGAGGAACCGAATCCGGGAGCCAAGGAAGGCTGGAGTTCAAAAGCCAGTTCCCGTTTCTATTTTAACATGATCAACTTTACCGCGGGTTTTGAACACCAAATCATTCCCGGGCTGTTGATAGGGATCGAACCTTACCTAAAAATTCCCATCGAAGCTATTGGATGGACGAACCTGAAGCTTTTTAGCACAGGGGCGTCATTTACCTTACGGTATCAAATAGTAAATAAAAAGCCCTCGCTAATAACCCGAAGTCGGAGTCCTGATTAAGGGTATCACCGAGCTTCTTTATAGACAAAAAAAGACTGATAAAATCAGCCAACGGAATTACTATGTCAAAACTAAACCGAAAACCATGAAAAAATTTTTGAAATCTTTACTGTTGTGTTCCTTCCTTGCGATCAGTTTCATTTACCTGACAGGCTGCAGTGAGGACGATCCGGGACCACAACTTACAGGAGATACGAAGACTTATGATTTGAATTCAGTTTCCAATCCTGCTGTTAATGGAACCGTCACCTTTGCTCAACGCGATGATGATCAGGTTTTAGTGACTATTCAACTTGCAGGGACACAGTCTGGCAATACCCACCCTGCGCATCTACACGCCAACTCTGCGGCTGAGGGCGGAGGAATTGTGCTCGACCTGACGGCAGTCAACGGCGCTACCGGTAAAAGCGAAACTGTCGTTAAAGCGTTAAACGACGGAACTACCCTTACCTATGACGACATCCTTGCTTTTGATGGCTATGTGAATGTTCATGCAAGTGCCAGCGATCTGGGTACCTTAATAGGACAGGGTGATATCGGCCAAAATGAATTATCTGGTGATGAAAAAGTGTATCCTTTGGCAGTCGTTTCCAATCCTGATATCAGCGGAACGGCCACATTTGCTAAAAGGATTAATGGTGAAACCCTGGTTACTGTCTCTCTTAACGGCACCACAGACGGAGGTGTTCACCCTTCTCACATTCATGCTAATTCCGCCGCGAAAACAGGAGGCATTGTGATAGACCTTTCTGATATCGATGGCACCACGGGTATTGGGCGTACGAACATCGCTGCCCTGAATGATGCTACGCCTATTACCTATGAGGAGTTGCTCAACTTTGACGGCTATCTGAATGTACATCTGAGCGCCACAGAAATCGGTGCTTTAATTGCGCAGGGTGATATCGGGCAGAATGAACTTACCGGTGATAATAAGATTTATACCTTGCAACCTGTTGCCAATCCCGCCGTTACGGGTACAGCTACTTTCGCGAAAAGGAAAAACGGAACAACGCTTGTGACGGTTGCGCTAACAAATACGACACCGGGTGCGAGCCATTCTTCCCACATACATGCTAAGACAATCGCAGAGGGGGGAAGTATTGTCATCAATTTAAATAACGTAGATGGCACTACCGGCAAGGCCCGTACGAGTGTAACAAAACTCAATGATGTTGGCACTACCATCGGCGCGCCGATCACCTATGAGGAACTCTTGAACTTCAACGGTTATCTCAATGTTCACGTGGGAAGTAGCTTCGTTGCACAAGGCGACATCGGACAGAACGAACTTACCGGTGTCAGCAAAACATATACGCTGAATTCCGTTTCTGACCCGGCCATTTCCGGAACGGCGATCTTTGCTAAGCGTAAAAATGGAAACACGCTCATCTCAATCGCGCTTCAGGG
>JBDSIM010000096.1:0-2919 GCA_039917935.1 Cyclobacteriaceae bacterium
GGAAGCACTTCATAGAATTGGGGGGGTACCCATTGTAATGAAATACCTTCTTGAAAAGGGTTTTCTTCATGGTGATTGCCTGACCGTTACCGGAAAAACTATAAAAGAAAATTTAGCGGGTGTTCCTGCGCTGGAATTTAAAAAACAGGATGTGATCCGGGCAGTTGAAAATCCGATTAAAGCCACAGGACATTTGCAAATTCTGTATGGTAACCTTGCTGAAAAAGGATCTGTCGCCAAGATCACTGGAAAAGAAGGCGAAAAATTTACAGGACCTGCCCGTGTTTTCAATGGAGAATTTGAACTGATCAATGGTATTCAAAGCGGGAAAGTCAAAGAAGGCGATGTGGTGGTGATCCGATATGTAGGCCCAAGAGGCGCACCAGGCATGCCTGAAATGCTAAAACCTACTTCGGCAATTATGGGAACGGGGCTCGGCAAAAGCGTCGCCCTCATTACCGATGGCCGGTTTTCCGGAGGAACCCATGGTTTTGTGGTAGGCCATATTACACCAGAAGCTTTTGACGGAGGTTTGATTGCCGTAGTGGAAGACAATGATATCATTGAAATCGATGTGTTGGGCCGAAAGATGAACCTGATGGTTGATGGACAAATACTTCAAAAGCGTAAAGCCGCATGGAAAGCTCCACAACTAAATGCGAAAAAAGGAATTTTGTTGAAATATGCTAAACAAGTAAAAACTGCTGCCGATGGATGCGTTACTGACGAAGACTGAACCAAAAACCGAAAGCGAAAAACAGAGTGTGAAGAAGATCTCCGGGTCAGAGGTGCTGCTGCGTTCGCTCGTAGCGGAAGGGGTTCAAACCATTTTCGGATATCCCGGCGGTGCGATTATGCCGGTGTACGATGCGTTATATCATTTTAGCAAAGAACTGAAGCATATTCTTGTTCGTCACGAACAGGGTTCAATCCATGCAGCTCAGGGTTTTGCCAGGGTTTCAGGTAAGCCTGGCGTTGTATTTGCCACGTCTGGTCCAGGCGCAACAAATCTCGTTACCGGATTAGCGGATGCATTGATTGATTCGACTCCCCTGGTTTGTATTACGGGTCAGGTTTATGCGCATTTGCTGGGCACCGATGCTTTTCAGGAAACAGATGTCGTCAACACCACTATTCCGGTAACTAAGTGGAATGTTCAGGTAGCAGAGGCTAAAGATATTGCTCCGGCAATAGCGAAAGCTTTTTACATTGCTACTACGGGAAGGCCAGGCCCTGTTCTGGTTGACATTACTAAAAACGCGCAAAATGAACTGATTGAACAATCGGAGTATACCCCATGCAATAGCGTAAGAACCTACAAGCCCACACCTGTTTTACAACATAATCACGTGAAGGCTGCTGCCGAACTGATTAACAAAGCGAAACGTCCTTACCTGCTTGTTGGTCAGGGTGTTTTATTATCCGGCGCCTCAAAAGAGGTAATAGCTTTTGCGGAAAAAACAGGTATACCGGTAGCCTCTACGTTATTGGGCCTGGGCGCTTTCCCCACCGATCACCCGAATTATGTCGGCTACCTGGGCATGCATGGGAACTATGGTCCAAACCTGAATACGAACGAGTGCGATGTTTTAATTGGTTTAGGTATGCGTTTTGACGATCGGGTAACCGGCAATGTTAACCGTTATGCTAAACAGGCTAAGATCATTCACATCGATATCGATAAAGCGGAAATTAATAAAATTGTAAATGCCGATATCGCCGTACATGCTGATGCGAAAGAGGCCATCCAGGCGCTAATCGGATATTGCAATCCCAATAAGCATGAAGAATGGGTTCAGAGTTTTCATAAACTTAACCAGATTGAATACGAAAAAGTAATTAAAAAAGAATTCAACCATCCTGAGCCAGAATTGAAGATGGCAGAAGTCATTCATCATCTTTCAAACTTCACCAACGGTGAAGCTATAGTAGTTACTGACGTGGGCCAGCACCAAATGACTACTTCACGCTACTACCAATATAAAAATCCCCGAACCAATGTTACCTCAGGAGGTGCTGGAACAATGGGGTTTGCTCTACCAGCAGCGATGGGGGCAAAACTTGCGATGCCTGATAAGCAAGTAGTCGCAGTTATCGGCGATGGCGGATATCAAATGACCATTCAGGAATTAGGGACCATTATGCAGTATAAAATTCCCGTCAAAATTCTCGTGCTGAACAATAGCTTTCTTGGAATGGTAAGGCAGTGGCAACAACTGTTCCATGAGAAGCGATATTCCTTCACTGAAATGGAAAATCCTGATTTCGTAAAAATCGCCGAAGCCTATAACATTCCCGCACGAAAAGTTGAAAAACGTGAAGACCTTCAGGACGCCATCAAAGAAATGCTGGCTGCCAGGACTCCGTACTTCCTTGAAGCCGTCGTTGGCAAGGAGGATAATGTGTTTCCGATGGTTCCCGCTGGTGGCTGTGTGTCCGATTGCATGTTGGAGGCGCCTCCTTTCGGTTGAGTCGAAGTAGGAATAAGTAAGAAATAATAGTGGATATCAAAATTAAAATATGAAACAGGAATTCACGCTCGAGATTGCGTCGGATAATAACTTTTCGGTTCTGAACAGGATTGTGAATGTTCTCAACCGTCGAAGAGTGCGCATAAAAAAGTTGATCGCACACGAGAACGAAGAAGATTTTACCCGGGGCATTGCGATTTTGCTGGTGTACACCACCCCTGATTTAATGGAAAAAGTGAAACATCAGCTTGAAAAACTCATTGAAGTTGAACACGCAAACTATTTCGAAGGAAACAATCAATATTATATATTAAGTGAAAGAAGTAACCGTCAGGTGGCTTAAAAATCGAAGACTAAATCCAGAACCTTAAACTGTACAATTAAACTCATTCATTATGGCAAAGATCAATTTTGGCGGCGTTGTTGAAGAAGTAGTAACCAGGGAAGA
>JBDSIM010000097.1:0-29308 GCA_039917935.1 Cyclobacteriaceae bacterium
CACAATAACCCGGCTGGCCAGTTCATCAAGCTTGGCATCTTTCGCCACGGCATCAAGGGTGAGAAGGCTTTGCTCTACTGCATCCGCATCCCCCAGAGCAATATATCCAAAGATCAATCCGGCAAGGATTCCGGCAAACTTATTACAGATACCCATAATGCTGATCCGCTTAGCCGCGCTTTCTATAGGTCCTATGATAGAAACATATGGATTGGATGCCGTTTGCAGCAAGGCAAGACCTGTTCCAATAATAAATAAACCCAACAGGAAAAGATTAAACTCCCTTGCCTGAGCAGCCGGTACAAAAAGAATAGCTCCAATCGCCATCACGCCTAACCCTATGGCCATACCGTTTTTATATCCCGTTTTTTTAAGCACCAACGAGGAGGGTACTCCCATTACGCCATAGGCAATAAAAAAGGCTGTCGCTACCAAATACGATTCAAGATCGGTTTTTAATTCACAGGCAATTTTAAGATAAGGGATAAGGGTTCCGTTAACCCAGGTGACAAAGCCGAAAATGAAGAATAATGCTCCGATAATAATCATCGGAAGAGCATAAGATTTTTGCTGCGAATTCATGAAGGGGTTTGTGGTTTGGTTAAAAAATAATCTTTGAAGCCTGAAGTTGTTTGCCCAATCGACCTACAAAATTCAGGTAAAACTCTATTTTTGCGCTTCAAGCTGGGTTATCCATATTGGCCAAGCCAGCTTAAAATTCTCACTCAATATAAATGTTTGCGCAAACACTTATCGAAAAATAAAGAAAAGACAATGGACACACCACATAACAGGCAAAATAAACTTACTTTATTGGTACTGGCGGCGGGAATCGGTAGCCGATACGGTGGGATTAAACAAATTGATGGTTTTGGTCCCAGCGGAGAAACCATTATGGATTACTCTCTCTATGACGCTATACGCGCAGGCTTTACAAAAGTCGTGTTTCTTGTCAGAGAGGAAATACTGGCCACCGTCAAAGAAAAATTCTCCCCGAAAGCGAAAGGTAAAATTGAGATCGACTTTGCCATTCAGGGCCAGAATACCTTTATCCCCGAGGAATTCCAGAATTCCGGGCGGGTAAAACCCTGGGGTACCGGCCACGCGGTATTGTGTGCACAGCATTTAATCAACTCACCATTTGTGGTAATTAATGCGGATGACTTTTATGGAAAGAAATCCTTCGAATCTATGGCACGTTTCTTTAACAGTGATAAGTCAGGAGCCCATGCTATGGTAGGCTATACGTTGAAGAATGTTCTTTCCCATCACGGAAGCGTTTCAAGGGGTGTTGGAGAAACAGATAAAGACGGATTTCTAAAATCTGTCGTAGAGCGAACAACCATCGTAGTTGAAAGCGGTAAAATTATCTCCAAAGAAAAAGATGGCGATAAGGAATTAAGTCCTGAGGCGCCAACTTCAATGAACTTCTGGGGCTTCCATCCGGATGTATTTGATTTTTCGGCTACTTTATTTCAGGAGTTTGTTAAAAATAGCCATCAGAATATTAAAGCCGAGTTCTACATTCCGTTGATCGTAAATGCCTTAATACATCAGAATAAAGGGAAAGTAAAAGTATTGGGAGGTGGGGATATCTGGTTCGGAGTAACCTATAGGGAGGATAAAGAAGCCGTTTCTCAAAAGATAAAAGAACTTGTTAGCAAGGGGGATTATCCTGAGAAACTGTGGTCATAATTCTTTCACGATTGATAATTTTGTAATTTCATATTTCTTGACTTCTCTAATTTCTACCTATGAAATCATATTTCATCCTGATTGTTGCCGCGGCTTTGAGTGGATATTTTGAACCTTCTATGAGCAAGCTTCAGGCACAGACTTTGGATTTGAAAGGAGCATGGCAAACCGAATTACGGGGAAATCAAATTACGATGATTTGTTCTCAGCAATATTTTTCTGTGTCGATATACGATTTCCAAAATAAAAAATTTGAAGGCACCCATGGCGGTTCTTATAAGGTGGAGGGAAATGAACTCATTGCTTTGATTGAGTTTCACTCAATGAATCCTGAACTGGTAGGTAACGTAATACGCAGCCGAATCGATTTGCAAAATAATACTTTAACTGTCAATACCAGATCTGAAATGGTTCCATGGAAACAAATTGATGACGGAACACCGGGGCAACTTGCGGGCGCATGGTTTATTACCGGCCGTATTCGTAATGGGCAAATGGGAAAAATGAATCCGGGGGCCCGCCGAACAATGAAGATTCTTTCAGGAACACGTTTTCAGTGGATAGCTTACAATGTGGAGACAAAGGAATTTTCAGGAACGGGTGGTGGTAGTTATACAAGTGAAGGCGGGAAGTATGCTGAAAGCATCGAATTTTTCTCCCGGGATAGTTCAAAGGTAGGCCAAACCCTAAATTTTGATTTCTCCCTTAACGACGGAAATTGGCAGCACAAAGGTTTGAGTAGCAAGGGCGAGGCGATTGACGAAGTTTGGGCGAAGCGTGAAAAATTAGGGCTTTGACTACATTGCAACAACAGACGGATTTCATTAAAGCCACAGCACATAAGCTTGGCTTTTCTTTTTGTGGGGTAGCGAAAGCGGAATTTCTTCACGAGGAAGCCCCGAGACTAGAGGCCTGGCTCAAAAAAGGATACCAGGGCAAAATGAATTATCTGGAGAATTATTTTGATAAACGGTTAGACCCTTCATTGCTTGTACCAGGCGCTAAATCCGTCATTAGTTTGCTGTATAATTATTATCCTGAAAAGGATCTGTCTCAGAATGAGGAATATAAAATTGCCAAATATGCTTATGGTGAAGATTATCATTTTGTCATCAAAGACAAGTTGAAGATTTTCATGGATGAAATCCAGCGGGAATTGGGGGCGGTGGAGGGTCGTGCTTTTGTTGATTCCGCCCCTGTAATGGAAAGGGCTTGGGCAAAAAAAAGTGGGGTAGGATGGATTGGAAAAAACAGCTTGCTGCTCAACCGTGAAGCAGGAAGTTTCTTTTTTCTGGCCGAACTTATCGTTGATCTTGAACTGGTATATGACGGACCGATTCAGGATTATTGCGGTACTTGTACGGCGTGTATCGATGCGTGTCCCACCGATGCCATCACTGAACCTTATGTGGTGGATGGAAGCCGATGTATCAGTTACTATACCATTGAATTAAAGGAAGAAATTCCAGCTTCGGTTAAAGGCAAATTTGACAATTGGATTTTTGGCTGCGATATATGTCAGGATGTTTGTCCCTGGAACAGATTTTCGAAAGCCCATCAGGAGCAACGCTTCTTACCAAACGAGGACCTTAAAAGTATGACCAACAATGAGTGGAAAGAGCTGACGCACGACGTTTTCCAAACGGTATTCAAAGGTTCTGCCGTTAAAAGAACAAAATTTGAAGGATTGAAACGCAATATTAAATTTTTGCAATAACGGCTTGGCTACTGGTCAACCGCCGTATATCCGACGCTGATGCCCATTTCCATCCTATACGGAATAACTACCTCACCATTGGGAGCACTTCATTGGCCATTTTTTGATTGCTTTCAAAAGCCAGTTTCTGGTGATTGACGAGATCCACGATCGTGCCAATAAGGCAAAGACCACCCGTAAAGAAATACAACAGGCCCATGCCGATTTGTCCCATAATAAAACGGTGTACCCCGGCCACCCCTACAAAGCCAATCAAAGCAGTGATCAGGATCATTTGAGGATCCTTTCTTCTGGTTCGATAGACGCTTGCAAAGCTTCGGGCTTTTTCGTCGTCCATATCCTTTAGCAGCGCTTGAACATACAACATTTCTTCGCCAGTAATTTCCGGGAGAACATCAATAACTCTTGCCATAATTTTGAAAATATTGTTTCGTGAGGGTGAATATCCTTAAAGATAGTATAATCACTGCGAAAATTCCTACAGGATGGGTAGCCAGTGATCGGTAAAACTCACCATGAAACAATAAGGAAATGGATTTTCCAAGGCCACATCCGGGACAAAAATCCAAACCTAAATTTTTGAGTGGACACAAAGTAAAATGCGAGATATCCCCTGAATCAAGAAAAGCCAGCAAAGAAAGCCCGGTAAGCCAACACAACGCCTCATAGGGAATACGCTTTAGCATAGGTTAAGATAAACCTTCTGATAGTAGAAGAGTAGCGTTGATGAGGAAAAAAAATGCCTTTTGTAGGCAAAAGGCAAGGTGAAAATGAATCACATAACCACGAAACATCGATTTAATATCGCTTCGTGTTGGTTCCCAAAGCTGGTGTAACACCAGTTTTTGAGTTCATTAATTTCATCTGCCAACAATAATTTGATGGCTTTTCTAAGCTCCTTTTCAAATAAGCGAGCGTCAAAACTCACTTTTGTGAGCACAGTTTTGACATAATTCAACATGGCTACGATTACGTATAATGTTTAATTGAGACTGAATTTATTACTTTCTTAGAAGAAGGAGAAACAATACGGTCAATATTTTTTCCATTAAAAGATTACTATAAATGTCACCTTGGCTATTTCTGTTTATTTTACCTATTTCCAGCAATTTTTATTCCTGATATTTAGTTTTGCTTATTGAAGATATAAATTCACAATCATCATGCGAATGACCGCTTTTTTGCTTTTTTCGTTGATATTTTCCGCCATTCAGGCCCAAAAGGTGCAAATTACTTTGGGACCTGACCAAATTGGAGAGAATCAGACCTGGACTATTACCCTCACAGTGCAAAATGACCGTTTGAAGTCTTATGACAATTTTCCCGAAATTCAGGGTTTCAGAAAGCGCGGTACTTCAACCCAGTCAACTCAAAATATCATCAATGGCCAGATTTCCTCATCCCAAAGTATCATCATGACGTATTTGCCGCTGAAGCAGGGTTCTTATGCCATTCCTGACTTTACGCTCAAAGTGAATGACAAAGCAATACGGGTTGAGGGAAAGAAAGTTAAAGTCGGGCCAGCAGTTCAGCAGCAGCAAGATCCTTTTCGAAGTCTCTTTGACAGAAATCCTCCTGATGATTTTTTTGGGAGCAATGAAACGGAGTTTGTAGATATCAATGACGATGCCTTTTTGGCTTTTACTACCAGCAAGGATGAAGTGTATATGGGCGAGGGCTTTAATGCGTCACTTTCATTTTTTGTTTCTGAAGAAAACAGGGCTCCGCTTCAATTTCATGACCTGGGAAAGCAACTCTCGGAAATATTAAAAAGGGTGAAGCCCGATAATTGCTGGGAAGAGAATTTTAATATTGAAAATATTGAAGGCGATGCTGTCAAAATTGGGGGGAAAGATTACACGCGCTATAAGATTTATCAGGCTACTTTCTATCCATTAAACGCCGAGCCTATTGTTTTTCCCAGTGTAGCGTTGGAAATGATTAAGTTCAAGGTTGCCAAAAACCCATCCTTCTTTGGGCAGAACCGTAAAGAGGATTTTAAAAAATTTTATAGCAAACCCAAAAAGGTAACGGTCAAAGAACTACCGCCGCATCCTTTGAAAGATGTCGTGGCCGTGGGAAATTATCAAGTTTCAGAACTCATGTCTGATACCAATATTGAAACCGGTAAAAGTTCTTCTTACGTTTTTAACATTTTCGGGGAGGGAAATATTTCAGCCATTCCAAAACCTAAGATAACCAGTGATGCCGATTTCGAGTTCTATGAACCGAATGTAAGGATGGATATCAAGCGCGAAAATAGCCGTGTGAGAGGAACCAAATCTTACAATTACTTCCTCATTCCCAAAGAACCAGGACGCTACGATTTGAAAGATTATTTGCAGTGGGTATTTTTTAATCCTGAGGAAAACCGATATGACACGCTTCGATCGAAGCTGACGGTTTATGTGACAGGAGAGAGCACAAAGAACGATGCAATCCAGGCAAACAATGATGGTAGTTTTTACGATAAAATTCAAACTGCTGACAATACCTTAATTGTGATTGATAATAATTCATGGCAGCAAATGGCTTTTAACATTTTTATTTTTCTCGTATTGGCAACCTCCGCATACCTTGTATTTAAGAAATAGTTAATTTGGAACTTTGTTCATAAACTCAATTCAGCGATTCTGATCGTACATGTCAAATTCATTCGGGAAAGTTTTTCGCATTACTACATTTGGTGAATCCCATGGCCCGGCCATTGGTGTCATCCTTGATGGCTGCCCGGCAGATCTTTTGATTGATGAAGCGTTCATACAATCGGAACTATCCCGAAGAAAACCGGGTCAATCTAAAATTACCACGCAACGCAAGGAAGACGACATCTGCAAAATTTTAAGCGGTGTTTTCGAGGGCTCTACTACCGGAATGCCGATCGCCATCACGATAGAAAACCAGGATCAGCGAAGCAAAGATTACAGTCATATTTCCGAAAGCTTTCGCCCATCCCACGCTGATTATACTTATGAAAAGAAGTACGGGGTCCGGGATTATCGCGGCGGGGGAAGAAGTTCCGCCCGTGAAACCGCTGCGCGCGTTGCTGCAGGCGCCATTGCTAAACTATTATTAAAGGAAAGTGATATAACGATTCACGGGTATGTATCGCAGGTTGGCGAAATCAAAGCGCCGCACTATAGTCAGCTTGACCTTTCAACTACAGAGGAAAATATCGTCCGATGTCCCGATAAATCGACGGCCGAAGAAATGATTGCGCTGATCGACAAAGTAAGACTGGAACGGGATACCATAGGTGGAATGGTAACCTGTATCATAAAAAATGCACCCGTGGGGCTGGGTGAGCCAGTTTTTGATAAGCTTCATGCTGTCCTTGGGAATGCTATGCTCAGTATCAATGCAGTAAAAGGCTTCGAGTATGGCAGTGGCTTTGAGGGGATTAAGTTGCGCGGATCGCAACACAATGATGCCTTTTATAACGAAGATGGTAAAGTTCGCACACGCACAAATAATTCAGGTGGTGTACAGGGGGGTATTTCGAATGGTGAAGACATTTATTTTAATGTTGCCTTTAAACCCGTCGCCACCATTATGCAGGACCAGGAAAGCGTCAATAAAGAAGGAAATTCGGTCACTGTTTCTGGAAAAGGACGACACGACCCATGCGTTGTTCCGAGAGCAGTACCCATCGTGGAAGCCATGGCAGCGCTTGTTATCGCCGATTTTTTATTGATGGATAAGATGGCTCGCCTTCATTCTTAGGCAGCTGTAGAATTAAATCGGCATTAGCAGCACTTTCTCTTTAAATTCATCTTGTTTAAGGTTAGGCACAACTTTTAACCTAAGGAAATCAAATTATTCAATTATGAGAACCTTAGGAATATTATTAATTGTGATTGGTGTCATTATGACACTTTTCACCGGATTCAACCTGATCACCAAAAAAGAAGTTGCTGACATCGGGCCGATTGAAATCAATAAAACAGAAAAGACACCGATCTATTGGTCTCCCATAACAGGTGCCCTTATTCTGGTAGCAGGGATTATCATTATGGCGACGAGCAAACGTGGGTCAAGGGTTTAGTCGCGGCCTTAATCAAAGTCTGTAATATCGGTCTCGACAAATTCGCCTTCCCATTTGGCGATGACCACTGTTGCAAGACAGTTGCCAATAACATTTACGGAAGTGCGGGCCATATCCATGAGCTCATCAATCCCTAAAATCGCCATGATGGGCCATAGCGGTAAACCAAAGGATGCTGCGGTTCCGAGAAGTATTACCAGGGTGGCTCTTGGAACCCCGGCCACCCCTTTACTGGTTAGCATTAAGGTAAACACCATTAACACTTGCTTACCGATACTCAGTTCGATATTGGCCGCCTGTGCCACGAAGATCGAAGCCAGTGCCAGGTAAAGTGTGCTTCCATCAAGGTTAAAGGTATAGCCAGTGGGAAGTACAAAGGATACTATTTTTCGAGGGACACCGAGCTTCTCCATGTTCTCCATGGCCTTAGGCAAAGCAGATTCTGAACTGGTGGTTGCAAACGCAATGGATACCGGTTCAGAAATTGCGCTGATAAATTTCCGAAGAGGTATTTTAATAAACAACGCAATCGGTAGCAGTACGCCCAGGAGAAAAACAATAAGCGCTCCATATAAGGTGAACAGTAATTTCAGGAGATACATCAGAATATCTATGCCGAGGTGTCCAACGGTTACTGCAATGGCAGCCCCTACGCCAAACGGAGCAAAGTGCATTATGATGTTCGTGAATTTGAACATGGTCTCTGCCAGACCTTCCGTGAAATCCAGAACTGGTCTTTTTCTACCTTCCGGAAGTAAGGCAAGTGAAATTCCGAAAAGTATGCTAAAAACAACAATCGGCAGTACTTCGCCGTGGTAAATGGATTTAATAAAATTTTCAGGAAATATGTGCAGAATAGTTTCGTCCCATGTTTGCGCTTTAGCTTCGGGTAAATCCTGTTTAAATCCTTCTGGTAGAGCGATACCCACACCGGCCTGAGTGAGATTGATCGCAATAACACCAATAATTAGTGCGACGGTAGTGACCACTTCAAAATACAGAATAGACTTCCACCCCATACGACCGACCTGCTTCAGGTTTGAGTGTCCCGCAATACCTACTACAAGGGTGGCGAATAATATCGGAGCAATAATCGTTTTAATGAGACGCAAAAAAATTCTGCTCAATACCTGAAGATTCTGCGCGAAGAGTGGAAAGTTTAGCCCGATCTCAACGCCAATAATCATACTGACCAGTATCCAGGTGGTAAGTGATTTCTTTTTGAAAGCAAAAGCAATGACGGCCAACCACGCTGCCCACCGGCTCCCGGTAAGCACCCATGGATGAACAGAAAAGACATGATAGATGTCGCCTAAATGGATGGCGGCAGAAACGGTAAAGAGCAATAAAAAGACGTGAATAATTCGTTTCTGGGCCACACTCCTGATTTTGGTTAACAATCGTTTTTCAGGGGTGAATATAGGAAAACTTGGTGTTTGGATAAGCCGTAAAATGTACCATTAATGCGATAAATAGCCCTGAGGATGATTTTTTCGAACTTAAAATCGTTATTTTTGTTATGGTAACTAAAGAAATTATGCTGCAGACAACACCGAAAAATATTCATATCTACCTCGAATCGAATCCGAATCCCAATTCATTGAAGTTTGTGGTCAATGAGATGCTCATTCCTGAGGGTTTAAGTTTCGATTTTCCAGATATTCAGAGCGCATGGAATGCTCCTTTGGCAAAAGAGTTATTTTCTTTTCCTTTTGTTGACAGGGTTTTTTATATGAGTAATTTCATCACGGTCACCAAAAAAGAGGCCGTTGAGTGGCTGGAAATTCAAGGAACAATAAAAGAACATATAAAGGATTTTTTGGAATCAGGCAGATTCATAATTGAAGTGGATGAAAGTGAGCCATCTCCTGCCGGAGAGGAAACTGACACCATAAAAAAAATTAAGACTATCCTCGAAGAATACATCCGGCCCGCAGTCGAACAGGATGGAGGAGCTATTACTTTCCATTCTTTTCATGATGGAATTGTAAAGGTGCGTTTACAGGGATCCTGCAGCGGATGCCCTTCCTCGATGGTAACTTTAAAGGCTGGAATTGAAAACCTCTTTAAACGAATGATGCCGGATGAGGTACTGGCTGTAGAAGCATTAGGGTAGTTTCCAATACTATTATAAATAGGCAAACCGGTTCAAACCGGTTTTTTTTATGGACGTGATCAAGCTTTACGTACTAAAGTTTAGAGCACGATATCGGGCAGCATAAATGTCTGACTGACATTTGGCACTTTATAAAAGGCAGCGGACCCATTTGCCTTTTTTATATTCCGTTAAATGACTTCAGGCATAAATGGAGCATAGCCTGTAAGTTGCTTAAACTTCGAAAATGAAACCGATATTACACACCCCCGCCCATACCGACTATTGACTATTGACTATTGACTATTGACTATTGACTATTGACTATTGACTATTTTATTTCATACTTGTATGTTACTAATGTTCCGAATCAGCAGTTACAAAATCAGGAATATCAAATCGCTATATTTGGAGGACAAGCTATGATGAGGAAGGCTGATTGTTTATATTTATCCATGCGCAATGCCATTTTTTTTGGGTTCCTGCTTTTGTCCTCAACGGCTGCGGCCCAACCGATGAAGGTGATGACTTATAATATCCGGTACGATAATCCCAGCGATGGTATTAATAGGTGGGGTAATCGGAAAACAAAAGTTTTTGACTTATTAAAAAAATATGATCCCGAGATTTTTGGTGTTCAGGAGGCACTGCTTCATCAGTTGACGGATATTTCAGGTAATTTAAAACAGTATGAATTTTTCGGTTCCGGCAGAGATGATGGAAAACAAAAAGGAGAATACTCAGCCGTTTTTATTAAAACGAACCGTTTCAAGATCCTTGAACAAAACACGTTCTGGCTTTCTGAAACTCCCGAAATTCCGGGTAGTAAAAATTGGGATGCAGCCATTACACGTGTGGCAACCTGGGCGAAATTGCAGGACAGAAAATCAAAAAAAGTATTTCTTCTTATCAATACCCATTTCGATCATGTTGGTACGGAATCGCGGAGAAAAAGCGCCGAGCTGCTTAAAATCAGAGCGATGGAGTTGGGTAAAGGACTTCCTGTGATTATCACTGGCGATTTCAATTTCACCCGGGATAAAGCACCGTATGCTGTGATGATGGACTCTTCCACGATATCCTTGATTGATCCTGCGCCCCGCAACGCCCCCGGTACATCCTGCGGCTTTTCGGTGCAAGGAAAAAACTGCAATGGCATTGATTACATATTCCATACGAAGGACTGGGATCTAAAAGAATATGAAGTGATTCAGGATCACGATGGCGAAAATTACCCATCTGATCATTTGCCGGTAATGGTAAAACTCACTATTAAAAAGTAAATGGATCTTGCCTCAATATTTACCTGGATGCTTAGACGAAATCAGGATTTTAACTATCGTTAGGACCCCGCATATTTCTTCGCAAAAGATCTTTAACAGATAACCCGGCACCTAACCCTGACCTCCATATACAGCCATAATCGCGGCATAGGCAATTTTTTCATCTTCTTCCTCGGATAAGCCACTAATGCCAATTCCGCCAATGACCTTATCTCCGGAAAAAATGGGCACGCCTCCTCCGAAGCCCGTAATGCGTTGGTCACCCCAATAACTTGAAGGCCTTTTTTTCTCGTGCATGAACTCACCCATTTGTTTCGTTGATTTTCTATCAATGGATGCAGTGTACGCTTTATTTTGCGCTATTCTCGAGGCAGCTGCGCTTGCTTCGTCCATGCGCAGGAACGAGATTAGTTCACCTTCGGGTCCGCATACAGCAATCGCTATGTGCTTATTTATTTTACTTGCCTCTGTAATGGCATGCCCTAGTAATTTGATGGCTTCCTGGGAACTTACTTTTTGAAAAGGATACATATTTATTTTTGAAGGCTTAATATAGTAAAGTGACGGCGGTTAAAAAACACTTTTCAGAATCGTAGCATAACAATATATGCGTAAAATTATCGTGCGTAATTAACCCTCCGGCGCGTATTATAGCTGGTATAATTTAACGCGCAACGATTCCCTGAAACATTAAGGTGCAGATGCAATAAAATAATTGGCGGCGATGATAAACAGCGCCGCTAATATCGAGGCATACTTTTGTTATCTTATTTTAAAACATTAAATGTCTTCCCTATGAACTTAGAAGCACTCGAACCTTTCACTTCACATTTGTTTTCCGTAGCCCCAGGGGTCTGGGGCAGAAAAGAAATCTTTGTAAATCTTTATATGATTCAGGATCAGTCGACAGGAGCATGGGCACTTGTTGATGCGGGTCTGAAGTGGTCTGCACCTAAGATTAAAAAAATGGCTAGCGAACTTTTTGGAGAAGGAAGCAGACCTGCCGCTATCATCCTGACGCATGGTCATTTTGACCATGTTGGTGCGTTGGCCACCCTTATTGAGGAATGGAACGTACCCGTCTATGCCCATAGACTGGAGGTTCCCTACCTTACAGGGCAATCACCTTATCCACCGGCCGATCCTACTGTCGGTGGCGGACTCATGGCGGCTATGTCGTGGATGTACCCAAAAGGTCCGATCAATGTTCAGGATTATATTCACCCGTTACCTGAGAACAATTCTATCCCCGGTTTTAAAGATTGGAAATACATCCACACACCAGGCCATGCTCCTGGTCATATCAGTCTATTCCGCGAGAGTGACCGTGTCCTGATAGCCGGAGATGCGTTTGTCACAACAAAAGCAGAATCAGCGATGCACCTGTTGGGCGGAGTGAAGCACTTGTCAGGACCTCCAAAATATTTTACGTGCAATTGGGCTTCCGCAGAATTATCGGTTATAAAACTGGCTGCCCTTGACCCTGAGGTCGCAGCTACTGGTCATGGCCAGCCAATGCAAGGCGAAGAACTGAGTGGGGCTCTGAAGAATCTGTCGTTGCGTTTTAAAAAGGTTGCCCTTCCTGAGGAAGGCAGATATGTAAATGAACCTGCCGTAACGAATGAAAAAGGTGTTCTCTATCTTCCTCCGGCAACTGAAAAAATGACAAGTCTCGCAAAAATTCTAGGAATATCAATAGCCATCGCGTCAATCGGATTACTGATTTATCAGCAAACCAGACAAAAGAAACAAAGTCCCAAAAAGGATTTGACCAAATCGCTTAATTACCAGTATAATTAATTGTACACCAGGCCAAAAGTTAGGGTAATCTGTTTGACAACTTTGGTGTAATACAGATTACTTTTTTATTTTTATTTTTAACTACCGGCTATCTTTTAGATTTGGAAAAAATTGGCTTTCGCCTCGGAGTCCTGAAATAGGTGACTCCTGTGGCGGTGTGAAAGATCCCTGGCTAGTCTTACTGTAAAAAATATTTTCGGATGTTTTTCTAACGGGTTTCAATTGCCCTGATTTTAATTGCTATTGAGATTCTTCAAAGCCATCATCGTTCCCATCATTTTTGCCGCGCTCCCGGTTTTTTGTTTGATTTAATCGGTAAGTAAAAGTTAACCTGAACTGACGCGGACCTCGTTGGGAAACGGATTCTGCATAGTAATTTTCTTCTTCTATCTCAACGATCGATCTCCACTTCCGGGTGTTGAAAAGATCTCTGACGTTGGCGGTAACCGTACCCCGACCTTTCATGACATCTTTCGCCAAAGCCAGGTCAAACGAATAGGCGGATAACTGTCGCCCTTGGGTGGTTTGGCGTGGAGCGCGATAAAAAAACGATGTTTGAAATTCAAATCCGCTGCCGATAGTCATTTTCGAAGTGGCTCTTGTACGAAAGGAATAGGTGTCGCTGTTTAATTGTTCCTCTTCATATTTCCCCTCAGTAATGGCCCTGAAAAAATCAGCGCTCGAATTTACATCCCACCATTTACTCAGGGTTAAGGAGACATTAAATTCCAGACCATATGAATTGGTTGTTCCCAGATTAATGGGGAAAATCCTGGTGCTTCCATCATCATCAATTTGAGTAACACGTTGTATATCACCGATGCGATGGCGATAGTAGGCACTGGAAAGAACAGAACCGTTTTCCCAGTTTACGAGATAACCGGTTTCAAAGGCATGGGTATATTCGGGGTTCAGGTTGGGATTGCCCTGAAAAAAATTACGGGTATCACTAAAGTTTGAAAACGGAATTAACTCACGGAAACGCGGGCGGTTAATGCGTTTGCTGTAACTAAGTTGGAGCGTTTTGTTTTTATTGATTTCATACCCCATGTTGACGCTGGGAAACAAATTAACATATTCACGGTGGTTTATTTCATTGGATTCCGTGAGTTCTGTCGTAATGTCTGAGTATTCTCCGCGAAGTCCTGCCTGCAGTGAAAGTTTATTGAACTTGTTTCCAGCCATAACGTAAGCCGCGTGGATTTTCTCACCATAAAGAAGATTATTATTAAAGGCAGGAAAAATTTCCCATGCTCCCTCGTCTAGTAATTGTTCCAGCGCGTAATCATTGTTGACTGTTCGGGTGGTACTTCTTAATCCTGCTTCAACTTTACCATTCTCTGAAAAAGGATGCACATAATCTGTTTGAAAAAACCAGTTTTTATCAACAGCAATATTTTTCCCACGTTGAATAATAGTCGAAGCATCTTCCATTTGGGTATAGTCTGAACGCTCCCCATCCACACTTCGGCTATATTGAAAGTCCGCAGTCAGTGTTTGATCTTTTCTTTTAAATTCTCTGCGGAAGTTTAAGGCTCCTTCAATATTTTCTTCATCTTCCACTTCTCGATCTGTTCGTATCGTAGTGCCTGTGAGTCCGTCGTCAATGTAATCATTATAGGCAATT
This sequence comes from Cyclobacteriaceae bacterium, assembly GCA_039917935.1. Classification (GTDB taxonomy): domain Bacteria; phylum Bacteroidota; class Bacteroidia; order Cytophagales; family Cyclobacteriaceae; genus Chryseosolibacter. The sequence goes on from JBDSIM010000097.1 coordinate 14,263, forward strand.
GCCGATAGGTTCAAGCCATCTCCAATATTGTACATCAAAGAACCTGTCAGCGTACTTTTGTCATTCAGGAAATAATCTATGCCGCCCATAAAATTATGCGAGAGATCTGGTCTGGTCGGAATTCTGTCGTGTGTATCGCGAGCCTCCTTCAAAACTTTGAAACATCCGGGAGTAACCGGGGCTTTTCCGATAATTCACTCCATAGCTGGAGAAAAGATTGATTTTTTTCCTTCTAAGATTAAGGCTGTATGATCCGCCCACCAGATCGGGATGGCCGGCCGTGCCCGTCAGGGTACCATTCAGCCCATTTTCCTGATTTTTTTTCAGCACTATATTGATGATTCCCACCTCTCCGGCAGCCTCATATCGGGACGAGGGATTGGTAATAACTTCGACACGCTCCACCAGGTTGCCCTGAAGCTGGCGCAAGGCATCCGGATCGCGCGAAGTGAGACCAGAGGGTTTGCCGTTAATAAGGATTCGCACATTCTCGTTTCCTCGCAGGCTTACTGTTCCATCCACCTCTACACTAACAGAGGGAACGTTGTTTAAAATATCCGCGGCACTCCCACCGGTACTGGTAAGGTCTGTGCCGACGTGAAACACGCGCTTGTCAAGTTGCAACTCCATCTGCGATTTTTGGCCCTCAATCTCAACGGTCTCCAGAAGGCGGGTGTTCGCTTGTAATACAATTTTTCCCAGTTCAACATCATTGTTTATCAAATTAACGTTCGGGACAATTTTCTCTTCAAATGACAGAAAGGTGACCTTTAAATAATAATTTCCTGGCTTAATCTGAACGAAGAAGAGGCCATCTTCATCTGACACAGCACCGCCAACGAGCGTAGAATCCAGATTATTATACATAGCCGCATTGGCAAAGGGTACAAAATTTCCCTGGCTATCAACGATAGAACCTGAAATAATAAGTGGTTTTTCCTGGCCTTTTTGACCATAAAGGGTGAATTGATAAAAAAGCAACAAAGTAAAAACGGCAATACGAGTCATCTGTAAAAATTTTCTTCTGTGATAAGAACACAATTATTCAAAAACAGTTTGAAGATAATTGGGAAAGGAATATTGAAGTTTTACTGCTGTCGGACTTTTATTTGGGGAAGGTAACAGTTAGTATATGCTTGCTTCTTTCAAATTGATAGGTAACCGATAATCTGCTGACATCACAGATTTGCTTTACAATAGCCAATCCAAGTCCGATGGAATCGCTATGTTGGCTTGTTTTCCGGAATCTTTCAAATGCTTTTGAAGGTTGAACTTCTGGTACAGGACCCGTATTTTCTATTAATAACATGGAAGCGGTGAGTGTGAAATTAATAAAACCGTGTTCGACATTATGCCGGATAGCATTGCTGAATAAATTCATTATGAGGATATCAGCAAGGGATGCGTGGATCAACACGTTCACATTTTCCTGAATTTGTTTAGTTAGGGTAATGGATTTCATATCCACCAATTCACTGAGCTCGTCAATGATGGTGTGCGCATGTTCACTTATGTTGATTTTCTCAACGGTGGAGAATTCCTGGTTTTCGAGTTTGTTTAACAGGACGAGCGAGTGATTTATCTTCGAAAGCTTTTCACTTGAGGTTAAGGCGGACATAATCTGCTTTCCCTGTTCATCATTGATGGGTGAATCCAGTAATAATTCCAACTTGCCTCTAATAATGGCAAGTGGGGTTTGCAATTCATGCGAAGCATTTTCTGTAAACTCTTTCAAAGCGCGATAATCAGCCTGTGCTTTTCCTGTCATTCCTTTCAAAAAAAAATTCAATTGTTCAAATTCTTTCGTGCGCGTTAACGGTAGTTTAATATTGCCGTCTTTCTTTAAAGAAAAATTTTCAATAGCCTTTAATGTTTTATGGAAAGGGGCGAGGATGCGTCTTGAAATAATCTGGTTGGTAATGCCGACAATGGCAAGAAGTATCACAAAGATCCATACCAGAGATTCCCTCACCCCGTCTGCGATCTCGTCTGGTTCAGCCACAAAATCGTACATGGATATCTGATAGTGTTTGCCATTAATCCGGTACGACGATTCAACCGTTAACTTTCGGTCAAGGGCAACCATGCGGGGTCTGTATACGGCCATGGTATCATAAACATTCAAGTCGATGATCGGGGCGGCCCGGTCAATTTCTCCTTTATTTCAACGTGGTCGCTTGCCAGTGTTTCAGGTTTCTTACCTTCTTTTAGTTGTTGCGCAATGTTATCCAGGTTACTTTTAATTCTTCTGATAGCTTCCTGATCAATCTCATGCTGTACGCTCCTGAAAACAATTAGTCCTCCGCCCATCAGCACCAGGCTTGTAATGACAACGAACCAAACAGAGAATTTATCGACGAGTTTCATGACTTGTTGGTATCGAACTTATAGCCTAAACCATATACAGTGCCTATGTATTCAGCGCCATTAGCAGCAGTAATTTTCTTTCTCAGATTTTTTACATGCTGATAAACGAAATCAAAATTAGAAAGATTATCGGTGTAATCACCCCACAAGTGTTCCGCGATTGATTGACGCGTTAATACCCTGTTCTTGTTGACTAAAAAATAAAGAAGCAGATCAAATTCTTTTTTTGTGAGTACCAGTAATTCGTTATTGACCCGAGCTTCCATCGTATCAGTGTTGATCATGATCTCCTCGTAGGATATTACATGATCTCCTTCTAAATTTTTCCTGCGGTAAATAGCCTTCAGCCTCGCGTGAAGCTCGGGTAAATGAAAGGGTTTCGTAAGATAGTCGTCTGCGCCCGGTCCAAGCCCGGTAATTTTATCGTCCAGTGAATTTTTTGCAGAAATGATCAGGATGCCTGACTGGATTTTTTCTGTTTTTATAAATTGCAGGATGTCGAGCCCATTTCCGTCAGGCAGCATGATATCCAGGATGATGCAGTCATATTGAAAAGAGGTGATTTTTTTCTGCGCCTCATGGTGATTGTAGCATAGTTCGCATACATAACCCTCCCGCACAAGAAATTCCTGAATGTTGCCGGCCAGCTCGTGGTTGTCCTCAATGATTAACCACTTTCATCGGCCCTAAAATAGAATGATTTCTTGAAGAGATTCTGAAGTGGTTATTATTGCACCGGAAACTTCCCTGATTTCCTTACTCCCCTATTTCTCTATTTCCCTATACCCCTATACCCCTTATTTCCTCTCTAGTTCCGGAAGCAAAAAATCATCCAGCGGGCTTGGTAGTTTCATAGTAGCTTCGACATCCTCTGGTCGTCGTGGTGCTGTAACAGAGAGGTGTTCATAACCGTTTTTGGTGACTAGAAAATCATCTTCGATACGCACGGCGATTCCCCACCAACGTTTATCACAATCAGCATTTTCCGGAATATAAATACCGGGTTCGATGGTGATAACCATATTTTCCTGCAGCTTATCGCGTGTGCCGCGGTCGTGTACATCCAATCCGATATGGTGGCAACATCCGTGGGGATAATACAAATGCTCGTCACTTTCATTTTTAATTATTCCCAATTCAACAAGTCCTTTGTTCACAACTTGTTTGGTAGCCTGAGTGAGTTGCGCGAAGGTAGTGCCCGGTTTACAAATTTTCATCGCCTGTTCCTGTGCTTTTAGAACCAGATCGTAGATCGATCTTTGATCGGCAGTAAACCTGCCGCTCGCAGGAACGGTTCTGGTGATATCAGCGGTATAGCCATGAAATTCTGCACCGAGGTCCATCAATACAAGTTCTTTTGACGTAATATTTGGTTTATAGTTATCAATATAGTGCAGAATGCAACCGTTGTGTCCTCCTCCGACAATGGAAGGGTAACCTAAATCTTCCGCCTGGTATTTTTTATAAACGAATTCATGAATGCCCTGGACCTCTCTTTCGGACATACCTGGTTTCAGTGCTTTCATTACTTCAACTTGACCTGCACACGAAATTTGGACCGCTTTGCGGATCATCTCAAGTTCATCCTTTGTCTTTATCCCCCGGAGAATATCCATGATGTTGGCGAGATCTTTCGTATTTAAATTATTCTTCGGAGGTTCCGGATTTACAGTAACTGTGTTGGTTGCTGACGGATAATTGACCTTCACTTTAAATTGCGCGATGAGGTCATAAAGGTCGGAGGGATCTTCCTGATCATCCCTTACGTCATTTTGAAAATCAAAAAAGAGTATCTGATCGAATTTACTAAAATCTACATGGTACTTTTGGAACTCCAGATTATTAAAAGCCTGTTCGATTCCAATTCGATCTTTAGTACCTGCATCTCCCAGCCTTCTTCCAGTCCACATTTCTGAATAGGCATCCCTCGGTTGCACGAAGATTATCTCGTCGTAGGCCGCGCCGTTTGCCGCAGTTTGTTTTTCCTTAAAAATAAACAATACAGCATGCGGTTCTTTATATCCGGTTAAGTAGTAAAAGTCCGGATCCTGGTGATAGACAAAGTCTACGTCGTTGGAACGGTTGCGAACGGCATTGGCGAAGAATACTGCTATAGAATTCGGAGGAAGTTTTTCGCGAAGCTTTAGCCGGCGGTCTTTATGAAATTGTTTGGTAAGAAAATCATTTGGCAGATCTTCTGAGTGTTGAGCAAGCCCATTAAGGGATAGCAGGAAAATAATTAAAAACGATAATGTCTTCATAAAAATCGGGAATAAGTTTACCAAGGTGTTAATTCAAACGGATGTATCCAAGGGAAGGTTCTCAAAAAGTATAACCGGTCCGTTGACGCAGCCACTTTTTTGGCTTTGCGAAAGCGGACAGCATCCCAATATACAAGTGAGCGCTTCAGGCGGCTAATTAGTCCCTTGGCGTTTGGTATGTTCATTATTGTGCCTCCCCAAATCTATTTTGAGCATGTTCAGGACTATGCCGGATAGGGTGATTTTTGTAAAACTGTGTTTGCGTTTATGCCCTATTCAAACGGAAGTTTTGGTTGGCACCACCTTTTGGTTTATTGCCTATTTATGGGTATATTTATTATTAGAACTCCCCCAACTGACCTTCCTGAAATCACGAAAATCAAGCAATTTCAAGCCATTTTTAAGCAAGCTATTAACCTATACTGCAGGGCTTCTGTGTTCCCTTGCCTGTTGATCCCATCAACCAAATAAGTCAGGCTTATTGTATTTTTTTCTGATCCGCCCTCTTACTGTGATGCGGATTTTATTCGGGATGAAAAATCGTGAAAGTATAAGCCGTCGGCAGGCGGCAGGGGTTAGCGCAGACCAATCGCAATAAAAGAAATTAATACAAAGGACATTATCAACCGCTTATTAAAGTTCCTCCAGCAGAAAATCTCGCCCTTTCCCATAAGTAATCAGTTCTTTTAAACGAAAACGTTCCAGTGTAAGGAGGTCTTTGACTTTGAAATCTCCATTGCCGAGCACATTTTCAATTATAAATTCATGTTTCTCTCCAAAGTTAATGAGTCGGTATTTTTTTCCGGTGCGGAGAACATCAAAAGAAAGCCCTGCCATAACTATAAGTCCTCTTCGCGTTCAAGCATCAAAATCGACGATTGGGGAACAATGAAATATTTTTCTTTCTCATAAATTACTTCCACGGCTCCCCTTTGTAAAAAAATGGCAAGATCGCCTTCCTGCGCCTGGAGGGGGAGGTATTTTATCTGATCATCCTTTCCTTTCCACATCTCGTCTTCATCAGCAGGCAGGGGTAAGGGGTAACCGGGGCCTACCTTGATTACGTACCCGCTTTGTATTTTTTCTTTTTCCTGGACTCCCGGCGGCAGATATAAGCCACTATCGGTTTTCTCGGTCTGTTTTGTCGGCTGTATCAATACCCTGTCACCTACCACAATAAGTTTTTTTAATTTGTTATCGTGCGTTATTTTCATGTATAAAGGAATTTAGATCCGCAATGTCGCATAAAAACAATTCCCTGGAAATAGTAGGGCAGTGATCCATCTGTTTGTTTAACTTTGGTTTAAATAAGGTCTAATATGAAAAATTTTACTTTCCTTTTTATTTTCCTGCTGGTTTATCAGGTTAACGTCTCCGCCCTGGAGGATCCCGCACCCCTGGCCATTGGCGCGAAAGCACCCGATTTTTCTTTGCCAGCCACCGATGGCAAAGCATATTCTTTAAAGGATTTTTCCTCCTTTAAGACCTTAGTCATTATTTTTTCCTGCAATCATTGTCCGACCGCGCAGGCTTATGAAGATCGCATGAAACAACTGGTGACGGATTACAAAGCGAAAGGTGTCGCATTAGTGGTAATCTCCCCGAACGACCCGCTTGCGGTAACACTGGGCGAAATGGGTTATACCGATGTGGGTGATAGTTTTGAGGATATGAAGATCAGGGCTAAAGACAAGGCCTATAATTTTCCTTATTTATATGATGGTGAAACTTCAGAAACTTCCAAAAAATACGGACCCCAGGCCACACCTCACGTTTTTATCTTTGACCAGGACCGTAAACTAAGATATTCCGGAAGGATTGATGATGGTGAAAAACCAGGTACGGCAAAAATTTTTGACACTCGCAATGCCATTGAAGCCTTATTGGCGGGTAAATCAGTACCAGTCGAGAAAACCAAAACCTTCGGATGCTCGATTAAATGGCCTGATAAACGCGATTATGCAAATTCGGAAATCGGGAAATATGCGAAAGAAAAAGTCGCCATTGAGGAACTTGATCTGGATCAACTGAGAGGCCTGATAAAAAATGAAGGGATCAATTATAAACTGATTAACGTTTGGGCTACCTGGTGCGGCCCTTGTGTCACTGAGTTTCCGGAATTTGTTGATATGCATCGGATGTACAGAAACCGCGAATATGAAATGATTTCCATTTCCCTTGACGACATGGAACGCAAACAAAATGCCTTGAACTTTCTTACCAAAAAGCAGGCTTCCATGAAAAACTACATTTTTAAAGGCAACCGTTATGACTTTATCGAGGTGATCGATAAAAAATGGGAGGGCGCGCTGCCTTATACGTTATTCATTGGTCCCGGAGGTAAAATTATTTACAGTAAGCAGGGATTGATCGAACCCCTTGCCCTGAAGAAAATTATTGCAGAATCGGTTGGACGAATATATTAGTAACGACCCGTGCGCAGTCTTATGGCCATCAGGCTAAAGCCTCATCATCATGCTAATTCTGTGCATGAGATGGGAAAGGTAACCTCTTGCTATCGATGGTACCGTTCGTCGGGTTGCGATCAGGCCCTGGGCTTTACATTTGTCAACTAATTAATTGTCAACTCTCAGCCTATTCCTCCAGAGCGCGCTGCGTCAACTTTTCATCAATCACGCGGGTGTTCTTCGCGCCCATTTCCCTGATTTTTTCTGCCTGGTTCACCAGGTTGCCCCTTCCGGTGACGAGTTTTTTCATGGCTTCCTCGTAAGTGCCTTTCGTTGAGTTCAATTGATTGCCAACCCTTACCATGTCGTCCATAAATAGCTTGAACTTATCGTAGAGTTTACCGCTCTCCTCTGCGATCTGGAATGCGTGCTGGCTTTGTTTATCCATTTTCCAGATACTGGCAATCGTTCGCATGGTTGCGAGCAAAGTTGTGGGACTAACGATGACGATTCTTTTTTCCCAGGCGTAGTTAAAAAGATCCTGATCTGCCTGAAGGGCAACTGAGAAGGATGATTCAATAGGAACAAACATCAGCACAAAATCCGGGGTATTGAATTCAAGAGAGCTGAAATAGTTTTTATCACTGAGTTGTTTCACATGGTTTTTCATCGAGTCAAGGTGTGCTTTCAGGAATTTCGGGCGATCATCCTCATTTTCCATGTTGACAAAATTTTCATAAGCGATTAACGAGACCTTGCTGTCAATAATAATGTGCCGGTTGTCGGGCAGCATAATAAGGTAATCCGGTTTGATGGTATCTCCTCCCGCGTTGGTGCTGATAACCTGTTTACGGTATTCCCGGTCTTTCGTTAATCCTGATCTTTCGAGTACTTTTTCCAGAATTACTTCTCCCCAGTCTCCTTGTTTTTTGGTGTCGCCTTTTAGGGCGCGCGTTAAATTATTGGCTTCTTCACTGATTCTGCTATTGAGTTCATATAATTTCTTAACCTCTTCGCGGAGACTTATTTTATCCCGCAGTTCTTTATCGTAGGCTTCTTCTACCTTTTTTTCGAAGGTGACAATTTTATCCTTCAATGGATTGAGCAATTCACTCATGCTGCTTTTATTCAGATCGCTGAATTTGGCACTATTCCTTTCCAGAATATCATTGGCGAGATTTTTAAACTCAGCGGCAAATTTCTCCTGGATAACATCCACTTCCTTCTTGCGCTCCAATAACTTTTCTTCCAGATTTCGGTAATCCGCTTCACTGGCGGAAAGATGGTTGTTAAGTTCAATCACTTTCCCACGTTCAACTTCAAGCGATTGTTTTATTTCTGCCACCTGTTGTTGTAAGGATTTGGTTTTCTCCTGTTCAATTAACAGACCCGAAAAATTTTTATGCTGGTTTGCGATGAATTTTAACCTGGCCACATACCATCCTGCCGCCGCACCAACGCCTAAACCAATGATGATTAATACGATCTCCATGCTGCACAAAGTTATTTATTTCGCTCTAACAAAGGTCCTTTTTTCCTGTGTCATATAATGTCAGCGTGACTCAATGGACTTTATCCGCTATTTATGCGCCAATAGATCAATTTGCTTGTGCTCCAGGCTATTAAGACCCTTTTGCTTTTAATAATCCGGGTTAAACTTACTAGATTTGTAAGTTGAATAGTAAAACCATGTCAGAAACGATTACGTCCAGCCAGGAGGCCATTTTCCTGGAGGAAAAATACGGCGCTCACAATTATCATCCCTTGCCAGTTGTTCTGACCCGGGGCGAAGGGGTTTTTCTGTGGGATATTGAAGGAAAACGCTATTACGATTTCCTTTCGGCCTACAGTGCTGTAAACCAGGGGCACTGCCATCCGAGGATCATCTCGGCCTTGATAGAACAGGCCAAAGAACTGACCTTAACTTCGCGCGCATTCTATAATGATAAACTCGGCCTGGCGGAGAAATTCGTTTGCGAAACATTCGGCTATCAGAAAGCTTTGTTTATGAATAGCGGGGCAGAAGCCAATGAAACCGCTATAAAACTTGCCCGCAGATGGGGTTACAGCAGAAAGAATATTCCCGCTGATAAAGCGGTTATTGTTGCGGTAAAAAATAATTTCCATGGAAGGACAACTACCATTATTTCCGCTTCAACGGATGAAGATGCCCGCAAAGGATTTGGTCCTTTTATGCCCGGGTTTGAAGTTGTGGAGTATGATGACATACAGGCATTGGAAAATGTACTTTCAAACCGGCACGTATGTGGTCTGTGGATAGAGCCCATCCAGGGAGAGGCAGGGGTATATGTTCCGAAGGATGGTTACCTCAAGGCTGCTGAAACATTGTGTCACAAGCATAATGTGTTATTGATGTTGGATGAAATTCAAACAGGTATTGCCAGAACAGGTAAAATGCTTGCCTCAGATCATGAGGATGTCCGGGCGGATCTTTTAATTTTAGGAAAAGCGCTATCGGGTGGGGTGTTGCCCGTTTCGTGCGTGCTGGCCGATGACGTGATTATGTTATTGCTTAAACCCGGTGAACACGGATCTACTTTTGGAGGAAATCCACTCTCTGCCGCAGTTTGTGTTGAGGCCCTCCAGGTAGTTTTGGATGAAAGATTATCTGAGAATGCGCATAGATTGGGAATCATTTTCCGTGCGCGGATGCATGCACTCATTAAAAAATCCAGGCTGATCCGTCTGGTTCGCGGTAAAGGTTTGTTAAATGCGATTGTTATCAACGATACACCCCAAAGCAAAACTGCCTGGAATCTATGTCTTGAATTCGCGAAACTTGGACTGTTAGCAAAACCGACCCATGGGAATATTATCCGGCTTGCTCCGCCATTGGTTATTTCCGAGGAGCAAATTCATGAGTGTTGCGATATTATTGAACGGGCAGTAATTAACTACAACAATTAATTCAGGGGCACCTTTGTAAAGGTCAATACCCCGGCGCACTTTATTGTTTTTAGCGCCGCAAGATAAAGATTGCAAAATCGAATTTGAATCAATGTGCCATTCTAAAATGGAGGTAGGTTCCTTTGCCGAAGTTCCCGCAACAATTGCTCGGGATTTTCGAAGGTAATCGTGTCCATCCCCAAAGCCCTGGCGCCTTTAATATTGTGGTGATTATCATCAATAAACAGCGCCTCCGAAGGTTTTATGGTGTAGCGATCGAAAAGTATGTGAAAAAATTCGGGTAATGGCTTCCTTGATTTTTCTGTCCCTGACACTACAATACCTTCAAACCAATGCAAAAAATGAAAGTTATCCAATGCCCAGGGAAACGTTTCCGCAGACCAGTTTGTCAGAGCGTATAACCGGTATTTTTTTGAGTTTTTTATGGCGGTCAGGATATCAACCGTTCCCTGAATGGAGCCCTCAATGGTTTCCTGCCAACGTCCATACCAGGCGCTGATGGCTTCTTCAAATTCCGGATACTTTTGAATTAGTTCCTTTGTAGCTTCTTCAAAAGAACGGCCGGCATCCTGCTGATCGTTCCACTCACTGGTGCAAATATTTCCCAGAAACCAGCTCACTTCTTCTTCCGTTTTGAAAATTTTCCGGTACAAATACCGCGGATTCCAGTCAATAAGAACTCCTCCCAGGTCAAAGACGATGGTATTTATTTTTTCAGACATGCAGGATTGAATATTTATTAGGGAAAACTGACGAATTAAACGTTAACATATTTGAGCGACTAAAATTAAGGCAAAAACCTATTCTTTTCTAAGGATTTAAGAATAAACCAACGTTAGAATCAGGGTAGTAGACACTAAAGCTTAGTACGTTAAAAGCCAGGGGGAACATCGCCAACAAATTTCCTTCAAAAAAGAATTAATAGCCATGTTGCAGGAACACGGGATAGAATCTGAGGAAAAATATCTATTTTAAAAACGTCTTTTAAACCCCGTTGGGGTTTTAGCACGCTTATCTGAACCCCGCATTTTATGTAGGGCTATTCAAATAAAATCCCTCCGGGATTTAGGGTAATTCTCAACTTCGTCTAAACTTGGGGGGACCTGATTATTGAAGCAAAACTCCTTTCGTATTGGAATGTTACATGACCTTAAGTCATGAGGCATTTTACATTCCGGATCTTCAAAGAAAATCAATAAATTTCCTTGTACCAGGACAACCATTAAAAGTTAAATATAAAAATCAGGAGCCGACTACTGAAACCACCTGTTAATAATTAATCAAGAACTGCAGGTAGTAATCAAATTTCTGAAGGTGTTCAGGCCGATGGTTTAGCCATTTTAAACTACTAATACAATTTTGCCTATATGAGTACCACTTTCGATAAGGGCATGGGCCCTGGCCGCCTCCGCTAAGGGGAAAGTTTTATAAATAACAGGTTTAAATTTATTGGCTTCAATTAATGGCCAAACGTTTTTATGTATGTCCTTAGCTAAATACCCTTTAAAAATGGCGTCACGCTTTCGCAGGGTGCTTCCTGTGATAGTTAACCGCTTCTGCATAATATCCAGTGCATTCCATTCCGCTTTTCCGCCTTTTATCGCATTAATGAAAACCAATCGGCCATCTTCTTTCAGCAATCGTATGTTTTTTGGAATATAATCACCACCCACCATATCGAGAATCACATCAACACCCTGCGCTTTTAAGATACTTTCAAAGTCTTGTGATTTATAATGGATGGTTTGGTCGGCGCCAAGCAAACGACAAGCGTTGCATTTTTCCTCGGTTCCTGCGGTGATAGTCACGTAGGCTCCCCAGGCTTTTGCCAGTTGTATGGCCGTGATCCCTATCCCACTGCTACCACCGTGAACCAGTAAGTGCTCGTTGGCTTTTAATTTGCCGCGTTGAAACACATTATGCCAGACTGTAAAAATGGTTTCGGGTAAGGAAGCTGCGTTTATTAAATCCCACGAATAGGGTATGGGCAGACAGTGGTCTTCATGCACAACTGCAAATTCCGCGTAACCGCCTCCTCCGAGAAGCGCACAAACGGCGTCTCCTTGCTTCCAGTGAATTACCCCCTCGCCGCATTGATCTATAATACCAGCGACCTCCAACCCGGGAATATCAGAGGGCGCCCCCGGCGGAGCAGGATAATTTCCTTTCCGCTGAAATATATCCGGAGCATTTACCCCGGCTGCTTTGACTTTAAGCAGAACCTCCCGTTTACCAGGTAATGGCTTTGGTCTTTCCTGAATTTGAAGCACATCCGGTGGTCCGGGTTGAGAAATGATGATAGCTTTCATTGAAGAATGTTTTGGGTTCCGCCAAAGCGTTGCTACGCTTGGACCGTAGTAAGTTTTTCTATCAATTTCTCCGCCATGAACTCCGCAGTGATTCTTGTCTGACAAGGAAACCCACCAACATAACAAGTTTCCCGGCCATACACCGAACAAGGCCTGCAAGGTAATTCCTCCCGTGATATCTGCACAAGTGTGTTATTTTCTCCAAAGGGCCCAAAGCCAACATCGGGATGCGTTCCTCCCCAAATTGAAAAAACCGGCACTCCGGCCATGGCGGCCATATGCATATTGGAGGAGTCTACGCAAACCATCGAATCCAGATGCTTCATCAACGCGATTTCCTGTCGGAGCTTCAGCTGACCTGCTGCAATCACACAAGCCTGTGGAAATTTTTTCTGAAGGCTTTCAAGGTATTTAATTTCTTTAGCCCCCCCTCCGAATAGAAAAAATTTCGCGGGCATTCTCTGCAAGATATTTTCTATAAAGGCAGGATAATTTTCGAGCGGCCAGATTTTTGAAGCGTGCTTCGCAAAAGGTGCGAGACCAAGCCACTTTTCTTTTTTCTCCAGGCCTTTCATGGAAAGCCAATCCATGGCAGCGGTTTTCAGTGTATCATTCAATTCAAAATATGGCGGCGCCAATAGTTTAAAAGAATACCCTGCTTCTGTAAATGCCGATTGATAACGTTGAATCGTATGTGGTAAAGGCGTAGTAATTTTGTTTGTTTTACGTGCAAAGGCTTTTTTTTCTTTCCTCCCTTTATCAAAAACAATGACGTCAGTAAAAAAAAGTTTAAATAAAGTTCGCAGGATAATTGAGCGCATATGATCGTGCATGTCGATTACCACCTCATAGGACGCCTTCCGGATCAGTGCCTTGAAAAGATCCCGCATGCCAAATACCCCATTGTAGGTATAATCGACGTCTGCCGGGAAAACTACGACGCGCTCAATATCATAAAAGAAGGGGGCGAATCTGGGCCTTGTCACAATGGTGACTTCTACAGTTGGATAGGCCGCAACAAGTGATCGCAGCACCGGTACCAATAGCACCACATCACCCATGGCAGAGAAGCGTAGAACAAGAATCCTGATTAGTGGCACGTTGGAAGTTAGAAATTCTCAGGTACAGTTAAAAATATAAACGTTGAAGCGTCCTTAAATGTTATTGACCGCTGGCAGAGGGGTTGTAAAGCATGGGATTAAGAGTCGAATCATTATACATTTTCATTTGCCTATAAACTTTAAACATACGGCTTCCTGAAAGAATGTCTTCAATGAGTTCGTCGAAGGCCACCTGCATATCCCTTTTTTGCTCCTGAAGTATATTTAGCTTATCCCGGCACTTACCAATATGATCGGCGCTGACATCCTTCCTTTCCGTCTGTTCCTTCATATGAAAAATCTTTAACAACAGGATACTCATCCGGTCCAGAAGCCATGCGGGTGTCTCTGAATTTATTCTTGCACCAGATTTATAGGTGATATTTCGAAAGCCTTCCAGAAAAAAATCATCTATTTTTTCTACGGTATCCGTCCGTTCCTGATTGGACGTATCGATGCGTCGCTTAATCAACATTCCCTCGCCCGGATCAATATCTGGCTTCCTGATAATATCCTCCAAATGCCATTGAACGGTATCAATCCAGTTTTTAAGGTATAACAATGACTCAAAGGAGCCTGGTTTGAAAGGATTTTTTCTCGCAGTATTAACATCATCATCAAGGTGATAATCATCAATACTTTTTTGAAAAACCGAATAACATTCCTCCGCTGAGAGCATCTCCTGTAAATTGAACCGCAATTTAAGTTACAGGAAACGAGGTACAAAGGCGGCGGCGAGAGAATTTGACAAGGATTGCATACCATCGATAAAATACGAGCGGGTGGAGAAGCGGCAATCCTATCGTTTTAAGGAGTTTTTCAAACTTATTAAATTCATTCTGAGATCGGATTAGTCTAAACGCGCAGCACTAATCTAAACTCCTGGCGTCTTGGTTCTCTACACTTCCCTCCCTTCCATCGCCCTCGTCTTTTGCTGATCCCAATCAAGTTTTTGCATGGATAGGGGTAAATCTCTTCACAATTGTCATAACCCAAACGCCCTATTCTCGTAAATTACACCGTTTAATCTCCGATAAACGGTGGGTTTACCAGAACAAATGCAAATTGAAGCACTGACAGTGGGCGACATAACTGCTTTTACACGCGTAATTTGGGTGCCGATCACAATGTGAAAATGTGGCTGGGCGCAAAGGTTGGATTACGATTTTTATAGGGAGCATTCAAGTAACGTTTCAGAAAATTTCTTGATACGTTCCACTTTCTACTTTCCGCCATTGCTGTCCGACAAAAGATATTGATGTCTGGCGTGCTGCGAAACCTTTACACCAGATCAAGGCTCAGCGATCGTGTGCCAAATAATGTGAAGCCGCCATCGAGGGTTCCTATGGCACACATTTCAATCTACCTGGGACCCCCCGGTTAAAACCAGGTTAAAACCGGGGGTTACTAAATTTTTCACCCCTACGGGGTTCCGTGATTTCGATTCGAAGTTGTAATCCGTGCTTGAACTTTAAAGGTACTTTGAACTTCAAACCATTGTTGTCCGGGGAAAATTAATTTTCTAAAAAAATCCAGCGTGGTCTCCACAAAATGGAAGGTTCTTATTCTTAAGATAGAAGGAAGGCCCCTGGTTTATTTCTAACGCCATTTCCAATTCGGCGTTCTGCTTTGCGTGCCAGATCCTCATCACCAGATTTTGACTTGTGCATGGC
>JBDSIM010000098.1:0-13984 GCA_039917935.1 Cyclobacteriaceae bacterium
TTGCACTCCCGCCATCAATATCATTGGCATACGTGCTATGAGCCGCCGCAAACTGTTGCCACACCCCACATCGCATCCTGGATTGCCAAGGAACTCGGACCTAAAAATCCGGTGATCCCTGCCTTTATTGACATCGGGCAAAGATTCACTGTGGGTGAAGCAGAAGAATTGAAAGCGTTTCACACCGCAGGTTTTTTAGGAAATGAGTTCGGCCCGTTTTTGATACCGGATCCCACCACAGGCCTGGAGAGTGTGAGACCTCCGGAGGGCATGACTTACAAACGTTTTGAAAGACGGAATCAGTTGTATAATGAACTAATCGGAAAAAGCCCAGTAGGCGAATTCGGTAGCGACTATCAAAAAGAATCCCTTCGTCGTTCAATGGAACAGGCCTACAGGTTGTTAAATTCTCCTGAAGCAAAAGCTTTTGATTTATCACAAGAGCCTAAAGAAAACTATGATAAGTACAATACCGGAAAATTTGGCCTGGGTTGTTTGCTAGCCCGCCGGCTAACTGAGCAAGGGGCAAGGTTTATTAGCGTAACCACTGAGTATGAACCCTTCAAAGGTTGGGATACCCATGAGAACGGGTACACCCGTTTGATTGAAATGAAAAAACAAATTGATGGGCCCATTGCGCAGCTGATAAAAGATTTACAGAAGACAGGACACCTTGATCGAACCATCGTAATCCTGGCGAGTGAGTTTAGCCGTGACATGATGCTTGAGGGCAGACCTGGTGCGGCGGTTAAGGAACAGGTTCAGCAACCCGATATCATTGAAGACATCAAACATTACGGAATGCATCGGCACTTTACAGATGGATGTTCCATATTAATGTTTGGCGGTGGAATAAAACAGGGTTACGCCTATGGGAAAACAGCCGATGAACGACCATGCAAAACTATCGAAAAGCCAATCAAGATAGATCAGATCCACCAAACCATTTACCACGCACTGGGTATAGATGAAGAAACGAATTATGTAATTGAAAAAAGACCTTTCTATACTACCCCAGACGGCAAAGGTAAAGCAGAGCTGGAATTGTTTGCCTGAAGTATTGAACAGAGGGGTACTTCTTTCTTCCCAAACATTCCGCACCAGGTCACAGCCTTCTACACTATTTCTCATCACCGCATGACAATAAAAACTAATCATCCAGGGATTCCCGAAAAAAACGTTGACCGTCGAAAGTTTATCGGGAATCTGACGAAAGCCGCAGGCTCAGCGATGTTGGCTTTTCCGTTGGTGGCAAAGGCGAAAAATATTTTGCAGCAACCCCACTTTTGGACTGTCGGCGAAATCATGGACTTGTTTATTAAGGAAGTGCCAGGGGCACCGTTTAAAAATACTGTCGATACTTTGAAAGCCGGGAGCAGAGATATAAAAGTCAGCGGAATTGTAACGACCATGTTTGCAACACTGGAGGTAATCCAGAAGACCATCGCATTAAATGCAAATTTTATTATCGCGCATGAACCAACGTTTTACAATCATCTCGATGATACTTCCTGGCTGGAGCATGATGACGTATACAGGTTTAAAGCTGATCTCCTGAAAAAGCACAAAATAGCGGTATGGAGAAACCATGATTACATTCACCGCCTGACTTCAGACGGTGTGAGGTCAGGTGTAGTCTCCAGATTAAAATGGGAAGCGTACTCCATCAAGGGAAATCCAAATGTTTTTGAAATTCCAGATATGGATTTAAAAAGATTAATTGCCCACGTAAAAGAACACCTCGGTATCGATTCACTAAGATTTATAGGAGATATTTCGCAACCCTGCAAACGAATACTACTCATGCCGGGAGCTTCCGGAGGCAAAAATCAAATTACAGCGATCACCCGTGAAAAGCCGGATGTTCTTGTATGCGGCGAAATTCAGGAATGGGAAACGGCGGAGTATATCAGGGATGCCAATACAAAAGGACAGAAAATTTCTCTGGTGGTGTTAGGCCATGTGGCAAGTGAAGAGCCGGGATCGGAATTCATGGCTGCATGGATAAATGAAAAAGTAAAAGGTGTATTCGCAACCCACGTGCCCGCAGGAAATTCATTGATGTCTGCCTAAGCTTTTATCCAATGTCCGTCGTGGATGGTCGAATGTCCCCACACATCCGTCGAGGTGTAATACATTATCCTTTTAATTTTGCTCCTGACTTGATATATTGTTGCATCGTAATTTCTGATCTCACAATCTTTTATGAACAGACGCGACTCAATAAAAAAACTTGCGATAGCTTCAGGAACCCTCATCGCGTTACCATCCTGGGCGGATGGATGGAATGTATCAGACCTATCAACCCACGCTACTTCTATTTCAGTAATAAGCCAGGAGATGCTTATTTCAGTTGCAGATACGATTATACCCGCTGGCAATTCGATTGGTGCGATCACCGTTGGTGTGGATAAATTCTTACAAAAACTGATCGATGATTGTTATGATAAAGAGATTCAGGAAAATGTAACAGTACAGTTGGCTGCATTGGAAAATGCTGCACAAAGTTTGTATGCCAAATCCTTTCCAATTTGCAGCCAAATTCAGCGGGAAGGAATGCTGCTAAAACTTTCTACGTCAGAAAATTCACACGAACAGGATTTTTTCAAACTAATGAAATCAGAAACCATCCGCGGATTCAATACCTCCCGGGAAGTCATGGTCAACCATCTGAAGTTTAAACAAGTGCCGGGTCATTACTACGGGTGTGTAGATGTCAACGCATAAGAATATCATGGCAAATTTTGCAATTGATTCCAGGAGAAAACGAACCTACGATGCGATTGTTGTCGGGTCTGGTGCCAGCGGTGGTTGGGCAGCCAAGGAACTTTGTGATAATGGATTAAAGACCTTAATCCTCGAAAGAGGAAGGGATGTAAAACACATTAAGGATTATCCTACCGCCGGAAAATCTCCCTGGCAGTTTGCCTACAGGGGTAGTGTTCCGCTAGAAAAAAAGAAAGACTTTCAATTCGCGAGATTCATGCGTGAGGAGACCATGCACTGGGCGATTAAAGATGATGAACAGCCTTATATTCAGGAGAAGCCATTTCGCTGGGTGCGCGGTTATCACGTGGGCGGAAAATCATTGTTGTGGGCTCGTCAGACACAGCGGTGGAGCGATTATGATTTTGAAGGTCCTGTAAGAGACGGCTTTGCCGTGGATTGGCCCATCCGGTATAAAGATCTTGAACCATGGTACAGTTACGTAGAGAAATTTGCCGGAATTGCTGGAAAAAGGGATGGTCTTGCCGTCTTACCTGATAGCGAAGTCATGCCGCCCTTCGAAATGAGTTGTATTGAACAATATTTTAAAGAGACTATTCAGAAAAATTATTCTGATAGACATCTCATTCATGGGCGGTGCGCGCACATAACCGATCCTCAGGAGATTCATAAACAGCAAGGCCGGGGTAAATGTCAGAATCAGGCACAGTGTAATCGGGGATGTCAGTTTGGGGGTTATTTCAGCAGTAATGCTTCAACAATTCCCTGGGCATTGAAAACGGATAAGCTGACGATCAGGCCACACGCCGTTGTTCACTCGATTCTGTATGATGATAAGAAAGGGCGGGCAACGGGAGTCCGCATCATCGATAGCACGACCATGGAAATAATGGAGTTCTATTCCGACATTATTTTTGTCAATGCGTCTGCCCTGAACAGTACGGCCATTTTATTAAACTCTACCTCCTCCCGTTTTCCGAATGGCCTCGGAAATGACAGTGGTGTATTGGGAAAATTCGTTGCCTGGCACAACTACCGGGGCCGAGCCAATGCGCAGTATGAGGGGTTCAACGACAAACGGACAGATGGCAGAAACCCAAGTCACAGTTATATTCCACGTTTTCGCAACGTCTTAAAACAGGAAATGGATTTTCAGAGGGGTTATGCTATCGGTGTGGGTGGAGGAAGAGGCTCATCTTCGGATACGAGTGTTATGGGAGATCAGCTAAGGGAAAACCTATTGCATCCACAATTGGGCGACTGGCATATCAGCAGTTGGATGATGGGTGAAACTGTTCCCAAGGAAAAAAATCATGTTCGCCTGCACCCGGAACTAAAGGATAAGTATGGGATTCCGCAATTGATCATTTCCTGTGAGTGGACAGAAAATGACGACAAAATGGTCGAAGATTATATGCAGCAATGCAGGGAGATGTTTGAGAAAGCAGGATTTACCAACATCACCGCCAGCGATTCCAAGTCTCCTCCAGGATCAGATATTCATGAAATGGGAGGAGTACGCATGGGGAACGACCCAAAGACTTCTTTACTAAATCGCTGGAATCAACTGCATGATTGCAAGAACGTGATGGTTACCGATGGCGCCTGTATGACCTCAACCGGTACGCAAAATCCAACGTTGACGTTCATGGCAATTACGGCCCGCGCGGCAAATCACGCAGTAGAGGAATTGAAGATGGGGAATCTATAATTGAGGGTTCCAAGTTAATCCTAATGCCTAATGCCTATCGACCTATTGCCTAATGACCTATTGACCAATGACTATCAACCAATGACTATCGACTAAATCATCTCAAATGAAAAATTATCTTCTATCATGCATTCTCCTCGCGCTTACACTATCACTCTTTAATACAGCGGTATTCGGACAAAAAAAGAAAAAACCATTGTATACGGCACCCTTTGGCGTACAGGCTTATACTTTTCGAAAAAGTTTTCCAACAGATGTAGCCGCTACGTTGGATACGATCAAAATGATGGGTTTCACGGAATTGGAAGGTGGGGGAGGCCGCATGTCTGCGGAAGAGTTCAGAAAACTCTGTGACGAAAGAGGCATCAGCATTCCTTCTACCGGATCAGGGTACGAGCAATTGGTGAAGGACCCGCAGGCGGTTGCTGACCGCGCGAAAGCCCTGGGTGCTAAATATGTTATGACCGCCTGGATACCGCATAAAAATGGAAGCTTCAATATTGAGAACGCTAAAAAAGCAGTGGAAGATTTTAACGCGGCCGGAAAAATTCTGAAGGAGAATGGCATTACCTTTTGTTACCACGTTCATGGTTACGAATTCTGGCCGCATGAAAAAGGGACTTTGCTGGACTATATCATTGTCAACACCAATCCAGAGTATGTCTCATTTCAGATGGACGTGATGTGGACGCATTTTGGTGGCGGAAATCCTGTAGCCTTGTTGAAAAAATATGGCAACCGATGGAAGACGATGCACCTCAAAGATCTCAGGAAAGGAACGAAGAAAGACCTGACGGGCCTCACGCCTGGAACCAACGACGTACCACTCGGAACAGGTGAATTGGATATCCCGGGCATTCTAAAACAGGCGAAGAAGATCGGGATCAAACATTATTTTATTGAAGACGAGAGCGACCATGTAAGTACTCAGGTTCCCCAGAGTATTGCGTATTTAAAAAGTTTGACTGAGTAGTTTCTTACTTTCTATTCAGAAGCACACTCCTATGATCAGCATTGAAAGTGTCCCGAGGAGGCTATGCAATGCCTACTTTAAAGCATTCGTCATTGTAAGGCGCGGTCAAACCCATGCGCGACGACCCGGCAACGAAGCAACCCTCATGCTCTAAAAATGCGCAGGGTGAATTGAGAACAACCCACGCCTCCATTCCATCGCAGCGTTCTAATTTCCTTTTGGTTGCGCGACGTCATTAAGGGATTGATTTCCCGTCTCCGCAGGGTCTCCTGTTTCAGGGACCCTGCGGGTCCGGAGCACAATCTTAAATGTGCCATTGAATTTCTCTTCCTGCTTTTATTCTATTAAATTAAAATGTAGTCGTGGTTATTTTCTGACTATTGCATCTTACTATTTTTCTTATTTTATTTAAATTTCACAGGGATGTTAGATTGATTTAACTGAGACTTCATTGTGATCTATCTGTGACCCGAGCCAGACTAACTTTTCTTCGCCCGTCTCATGCCTGTGTCAAGGTCGGAAACACCGGCAATATCACTCGGGGAAGTGCCAGTAGTCCTTTCTCCTACAGAGGATGGACTTTCATCCAACAGCAGTCCGGTGTCTGAATCTTTTTTATTCTTTTTCTTTTGATTTTTCTTTTCCTCATTCATCGGACTTTCAGGAAAGCCATCTGATTTCGAAGCCGGCTTATTTGTATTTAATTGACTTTCCGGGTTTCCATTCAGGTCTTTTTCCGAATTTTTATTGTCTGTTTTCATAATTTTAGATAGTTAATATTTGAACCGTCAATTTCATTGCTATTGAAGTTAAACATGAAAAAATCATACCCTCAAAAATGGATATTTCGGATATATTCAACCGTGCTCGTGTTGGGATAGCTTTTTGAAGTGGAATAAAATCAACATAAAAGTTTACCCATATTATTCCCAACCTTGAACGTCTCTAAGACACGCGTAGAATACGTACTTGTGGCTTTTTTCTGCTTGAGGCTTACAATCAGAGGTTCTCATCTAACGATATCCCCGAACCTTACGAGTTCAATCTGGCCTAAAAGTGGCAACACTTTTAGGTAAAAATAGTATCTTGGTGACAGCGTACTAACCTGTGTTTTTTGATTTCCCCACACTGCCAAGATGAAAAATAGAATTCTCAAAATATTTACTGGTTTTTTGTCAATAATTATTGTTGCTTTTTTAGGGGGGTGCAATTCGAATACTTCGGGAGATAAAAATTCAATACCTAGCGATTCAGCTAGCATAGCTGCAGGGAAAGTTGCCTTTTTACAGAATTGCAGTTCTTGTCATAATTTTCGCCAGGATGGAATCGGACCACAGCTAGGCGGAATAACAAAACTTGTTTCCTCCGACTGGATTAAAGGCTTCATTAAAAGCCCGAAAGCGCTCGTTGAATCAGGTGATGAACGAAGTAAAGAATTATTGGCTCATTATAAAACCTTGATGCCCTCGTTCGCCCATTATTCCGATGCGGAGCTAGGCTCTATTATTGCATATTTACACACCCAAAAGGCTCCGGAATCTGTTTCATCCGGAATTAACCTTCCGGTAGTAACAAACCCGATACCCCAGTCGATAGCACTTTCCGATGTGGTAGCAGAACTTCATCTGGCCACCGCTATACCCCGCAGCAGTGATAAACAACCGTTGACCCGTGTGGCAAAGCTGGATTTTATCCCACAATCGAAACGATTATTTATAGTGGATCTTCGCGGCAAACTTTATGAATTGCGAAATAATAAACCGAGCGTTTATCTGGATATGGCCGGGTCAAAACCAAAATTTATTAATGAACCCGGATTGGCAACAGGTTTTGGAAGTTTTGCCTTTCATCCGGATTTTCTAGAAAACGGACTTTTGTATACGACTCATACGGAATCCCCCGGTGCAGCAAACGCTGATTTTAATTACGCCGATTCTATTCCTGTGACGGTGCAATGGGTGATCTCGGAATGGAAAGCCGAGCAACCGACATCCTCTCCGTTTAAGGGGGAAAGTCGTGAGTTGTTCCGGATTAATATGGTAACCGGAATGCACGGAGTTCAGGAGATAACCTTTAATCCGAACGCAAGGCCGGGCGACAATGATTACGCACTGCTGTATATTGGCATTGGTGATGGTGCTTCTGTTGAAGCAGGATATCCCTTTCTTTGCCACAGTACCGACAAAGCATGGGGTAGTATTTTCAGGATAGACCCTAGTGGTAAAAGCAGTGCCAATAGCCAGTACGGTATCCCCAACATAAATCCATTTGTAAAGAACTCTAATAGTCAGACGGTAAAGGAAATCTATGCATACGGGTTCAGAAATCCTCACCGAATAACCTGGAGTAAGGCAGGCCAGATGCTGGCTACTAACATCGGCCAGGCAAATATTGAATCGGTTAATCTCATCATGCCTGGCAATGATTATGGCTGGCCTGTCAGGGAAGGAACTTTCCAGCTTGATCCGAGGGGTGATATTAAAAAAGTTTACGCCCTTCCTGAGGATGATTCCATGCGCAATATTACTTACCCCGCCGCCCAATACGATCACGATGAGGGTCTTGCCATAACAGGCGGATTTGAATATACTGGCACGGCTGTAAGTGGCCTGAAAGGAAAGTATGTATTTGCCGATATGAACAATGGCCGATTATTTTTTATTGATTTGACAACAGTGAAACCTGGAAAGCAATCAGTAATCAAGGAGTGGAAGATTTCCTATCAGGGTAAGGTGACCACTCTTGCGGATCTTTGCGGAAATACACGGGTGGACCTTCGCATTGGGCGGGATGAGATTGGCAATATATATTTGTTTAGCAAGCAGGACGGAAAAGTATACCGGTTGGCAGGTGAAAGAAATCTTGCGTTGTAGAGCAAATTATTTCCCGGCGTGGCTGGATTTCTCCGTTTGTGTTAGCATTTAACATCTTATGTTATTAATAGATTGAGGTAAAGTTATTTTTCATGGGAGCTAAATCACCTGCATCATCACAGGAAACCTATAACCAAAGTCCTGAAGATTCTCATAAGCCCACTACCAAAGAGGTAAAAGCTCTTGCCAATCTTATCCTGACAAAGGGCGACATTCTTAATACAAAAAGAATTACTGCTGGCTTTGATGGATTTGTTGATACCATTGTCAAGGTCATCAGAAACAAACAGCCAGGTGCGCCACCCATATTTTTTGAAACAACAACAGAATTTGGATCTTATATTGTTGAAAAAGGTGGGTCAAGTTTTGGTCTGGAGCTTGAAGAACGAGATGTGAAGCTAGGCGGAAACATGCCTATCATGGCAAATTCCCTGGGCATTTTTGGTATTCACGTAAATTGCATTGGCGCACTAGGTTCCCCGCAGGTACACAAAATTTTCAAAAATATTTCTTCGAATTGTCAGTTATATAGTTTTGCAAGCCCGGGAGATTGCACAGCTTATGAATTTAATGATGGCAAGATCATGTTTGCCCGGATGGGTGAACTCAATTCATTCGGGTGGGAAAAAATTAAAAAGGCCCTTGGTATCGATACACTGATTGACCTGTATGAATCGAGTGATCTTTTGTGTATTGTGAACTGGAGTGAGATCGATGCATCTACTGATATCTGGAAGGGCCTTTTAAGAGACGTGTTTCCCCATTACCGTACGAAGAAAAAGGAACAAACAGCATTATTTGATTTATCCGATTTTTCCAAAAGGAGCAGGGAATCTATTTTCGAAGCGCTCATGCTTCTGAAATCGATTTCCGAATACGCAAAAGTTACGCTCAGTCTGAACAAAAATGAAACGCGCAGTATCTTTGAACTTCTATTCCATGAAAAGGCTACTGACAATATTTCTGAAATGGGAATGCGAATTTTTGAGAAATCAGGCGTGGAAATACTCTTGTTGCATTCGCCCAGGCAAGCGATGGCCATCAACCATGAAGGCCAATTTACTTGCGACACATTTTTTGTTGAGCACCCAAAATTATCAACGGGAGCCGGCGACCATTTCAATGCCGGATTCTCGGCCGCACGACTGCTGAATGTTGATATGAAATCTTCCCTGATACTGGCCAATGCGGTTTCGGCCTATTACGTTCAGACGGGAACCAGCCCGCAACTAGCAGATATCGCCAGCTTTCTTTCCGCTTACGAAAATAGTTTGGATAACGATTTAGTCTAACCCATTGGGAAACATGTACTTAGAAATCTATAAAGATTATGAGACGTTATCTCTGCATGTTGCTGATGAAATTATTGCGCTGGTAAAGCGTAAACCCAGTGCTGTACTGTGTCTGGCAGCAGGTGATACGCCACGGTTGACCTATGCGTTGTTGGCGCGAAAGGCACATGATGAAAGAATGGATTTTTCTCAATGCACTTTTATCGGTCTGGATGAATGGGTTGGGATCCCGCCCACCAATGAGGGGAGTTGTCATTTTTTTTTAAAGCATCATTTGTTTGAACCCCTACACATTTTGTCTGATCAGATTCATTTGTTCGATAGCCTGTCAGAAAATATCCAGCAGGAATGTATTAAAATGGATGCGGTTATCAGGGGTAGAGTAGGGGGTATTGATTTAATGGTGGTAGGGGTAGGGTTGAATGGTCATATTGGCTTTAATGAACCTGGCGTTAAAATGGATTCATATTCCCACGTTATACAGCTGGATGCAACCACACAGGCAGTGGGTCAAAAGTATTTCCATCAACCCACCAAAATTGAATTTGGCATTACTCTGGGATTACAACATCTGATGAATAGCCGCAAAGTTATTCTTATGGCCAGCGGTACGAAAAAGGCAGAAGTCATCCGGAAAGCAATGGAGGATTCAATAGGTGCTGAAATGCCAGCGAGCATTATCAGAAATCATCCTCTCGGAATGGTATTGCTGGATGAAGACGCGGCGTCTTTGATGAAGAGAAACTAATCACATAGAGGGAATGAAATTGAGCGAGGCAAACAGACTGCGGATACTGTACTTTCTGGTCTTCTGTTGTACTGCCTCCTGGCTGCCAATTTTTGCCGACTACCTGAAAGATAAAGGTCTCTCCGGAATTCAGATCGGAATTATTTTGAGCGTCACGCCCTGCATGATGTTTTTGGTGCAACCATTTTATGGATTGGTGGCCGATAAGGTGGGTTATAAAAAGTGCCTCATGATTTCTACGTTATTAGCGGGTCTGGCTTACGTAGGTTATCTTTTTAACGGCGGATTTTTTTATTTATTCTTTGTCACGATGGCGATGTCCGTGTTTTACAACACCCTTCAACCGTTGTTGGATTGCCTTTCGCTTGGCCTGTCAAAACGCGATCCGGGCTTTTCTTATGGATCATTGCGCATTGCCGGGGCGGCAGGATGGGCTTTTACAGGAATTTTAGTTGGTCATTCTATAGACGTTGTCAATACCACCGTTATTTTCGCTTTTTCTGCCATCAGTTTATTCCTGGCTTTTGTCTTCTCCTTTTTTCTATCAGAGGATCACAATGGTATCACACGTACAGAGACCTTCTCCTTCAAAAACGTGACTTCAGTTTTTGGAAATAGAAAATTAATCTTTCTCCTGATTTCAGTATTACTCATTTCGGCAGGGGCTACCACCATATGGAATTTTTATTCTATTTACATGAAAGAGAACGGAGCTTCGGCATCTCTGGTAGGATTCGGGATTTCTTTTCAGGGATTGTGTGAACTTCCCTTTTTTTACTTCTCCGCAAGGATCATTCTTCGGCTGGGAATAAGGGCGACTCTACTGGTTACCGTATTCGCCACCGCATTGAGGTTGTTTCTTTACAGCATTATCAAAGACCCGCAGGCAGCCATCCTTATTGAAATTTTGCATGGAATATCATGGTCTTTGTTTTGGGTGGTTTGTGTTGAAAGTGTTAACAGACTCGTCAATGAAGAATGGAGGGCTACCGGACAGTCCTTATTATATGCTTCTTATTTTGGGGTGGGAGCTATCGCAGGTAATTTTTGGACGGGTTATTTGTATGAAGCCAGGTTACCGGTGTCGGAAATATTCTTGTTAAATTCCGGGATTGTTGCCATCGTAGGTTTCAGCATGTGGTTTTTTTTAGGAGATAAGAGACTTGCCTGGTATTAAATATAACCTTGCCGAAGGCGCTCGAAGTACCATCGAACAAATCCGTCCACCTCCGATTCTGCGGGCGCATATGGACCAGGTTGGTAATGGCTTGATTCTATGCCTTTAAAATTATTTTCACAGAGTTTCCAGTCCTGTTCACCGGTTATCTTCCAGAATTCAGTCAGTCTGTCAATTGTATAATCGACATTCTCAACGGCATCTTTATCTACAAGCCATGTGAGATCAACGACTGTACAGGAAGGGCTGAGGGGGCTAAGGCGCATAGTCCACATGTAGTCACTGACCGCATCCATCCAGAAGTTCGGATATACTACAAGGCCCAAAACACCTGCATCAAAATCCTTGTGATCTCCCATGGGTATGGCAGCAGGTTTCCCATCCAACGTATAACTTTTTACCCCTGGTCGCAAAGGATAGCGAACTGCAAAATGAAACGAGTCATTTTGAAAATCAATATTATTCACCGCAAGTCCTTTTTGCTGCCATTCAATCATTCTTTCAGCAAGGACGCTTTCGGAAGACTCCCTTAGATTGGCACCAATTACGGCACTGCAATATTCAGGATGGGCAGGCCCGCAATGGTAGCATTCCCTGAAATTTTCAGCAATCAGTTTCCAGTTTGTGCGCAATTCATAGCGTTTTTTACAGGCTACTTTCGCATGGTCGATATGATAGGGTTTCAACAGCGGACTATAATCGCTGATAACCTTTGCAAAATCGAGTGGCTGCTCAGCAAGCGAAATAAAAATAAATCCGTTTGCGACCTGAACATGAACAGGATGTAATCCAAAAGAAGTTTTATCAAACTCCTCTGGCATGAGGCGCGCTTTCAAAAGTGAACCGTTTTTATCGTAGACCCATTGATGGTAGGGACACATCAATTTGGGAGAATTCCCGCTTTCTGACAGACAAATCAAAGATCCGCGGTGGCGGCAGGTGTTATAATGAGCATATACCTCGCCTTTGTCCCCCCGAATGATGATAACGGAATCTTTACCCACCGCAAAGGTAAAATAGTCACCGGCTTTAGCGATTTCCGAAGTAGCCCCGGCGAATAGCCAGAATTTTTTCCAAATGAACTCCCTTTCAAGATCAAAGATATCGCCGGAAGTATAAAAGGGCTGCTCCAGACTGTATCCCGGCCTATGTTCTATTAGCAATGAATTCAGCCTTTTGTTGTCCAATGTTTTTTTCGTCTGGTCTTAACAAATCTACGGCTTATTTAAAAAAATCACACGGGAGTCAGGCAACTATTTGTCCTTTCTATAGTCTGTAAAGCAACTATTAGCCGCCTGATTATTCCTACGAATCATGAAACCTTTTCTACATTTCCAGGTATTGCAATATAATCCTTGTCTATGTTAAAAAACTTCATTGTTATCACCCTGCGTAACTTGAGAAAGAACGCTACCTATTCGTTCATCAACATCGCGGGGCTCTCCATCGGCATCGCCTGCAGCCTGTTGATTCTGTTGTGGGTCAATGACGAATTATCGTTTGATCGGTTTCATGCCAAAGTCAATCGATTATATCAGGTTTGGGTAAATGGTACTTTTGATGGGAAAGTTAACTCCTGGAATTCTCTTCCACTACCGACCTACGAGGCCTTAAAGTCAGAACATAATAACATTATCCGCACGGCTGTATCTGATTGGGGAAGTAAACACTTGCTTACCGCAGGTGAAACGGGAATCCGGAAAGATGGATATTTTGTAAGCGCCGAATTTCTTTTGATGTTTGAATTTCCCTGGTACGAGGGGAGGCAAGTCAGGTACTGAACGAACCCTTTGCTATCATTATCACTGAATCGACGGCAAAAGCCTTATTTGGGAACGAAGACCCTATCAATAAAGTGATCAGGGTTGATGATAAAGATGACCTGAAGGTGACTGGTGTAATAAAGGATGTTCCTAAAAATTCAAGTTTTCAACTTGATTTTCTTTTGCCATGGAAACTGAATCAAACGAGGGAATGGGTTAAGGACAATGAAGATAATTGGGGCAATTATTCTTTCCAGGTTTATATGGAACTGAATAATTCAGCTTCAGAAATAACGGTTGAAACAAAAATTAAAGATCTTCTCACCAGGCATGGACAAAATGATTTCCCACACGAGGTTTTTCTGCACCCTTTTAACAGGTGGAGATTGTATTCAAATTTTAAAAATGGAAAGGAAGCCGGCGGAATGATCGATTATGTGCAGATGTTTATTGTCATCGCCATATTTATTTTGATTATTGCCTGCATCAATTTTATAAATCTCTCCACAGCCAGATCGGAGCGGAGGGCTCGGGAGGTTGGTATCAGAAAAAGTGTAGGATTCCGCAAAAGTGAAATAATTTTTCAGTTTTTAGGTGAGTCACTGTTCATTTCTTTCCTTGCACTGGTCACTGCCGTATTGCTCGCGCAGTTACTACTACCTTTCTACAATGGACTGGTAGAGAAAGAACTCTACATTGAATATTCCGCCCTCGAATTCT
>JBDSIM010000099.1:0-30728 GCA_039917935.1 Cyclobacteriaceae bacterium
AATCCATGGATGAAGTTTCCCAATATATTCTGTATGCACCCAAAACTGAAACAATATGGCTATCTGATTGGTCAGAAATATAATGATGGGGTGGAATCCAATGAGCGCTACCGGAAGGAAAAAAAAGATCTTCACGTATTGGACCCAGCTTAAACGAAATGAGATTGTCAAATTAAAATGTTCGCCGGAATGATGGGCAACATGGGTAGCCCAAAGGAATCTCATCCTGTGGGAAATACTGTGCGCCCAGTAGCTGCAGAGATCAAATATAATATAACACGGAATGAAAGTCCACCAGACCAATTCCATACGCCACGGTATGAAGTTATACGCAATGACAAACAGCGCAAACATGATGGTTTTTAAGGCCACCCCGATAGCCACGTTGCCAATGCCGACCAGTGTCGAACCGATGGTTTCTTTTCTATTGTATACGTGATCTCGCCCCTGATACCGGGATACCAGGTATTCAACCAAAACGAAAAAAAACATGACAGGAGCTGCCCAAACAAGAAGATCAGGAGCAGATTTTCCTAAAGATGAAAGGTTATTAAGGTCGATCTTGTCTGCGCCAAAAATTAAATCCATGCCTGATTATTATTAATTCCCAATTGTAAATAAAAAAATGATTCCACCATAACGGCAATGCCCGCAAAGGTCGTGAACTTATGGCGAAATTTAACCTTATGACAACCAAATCGCCGCATACCCCCATCAATTCGCGATAATTTCATACGTTAACTGGCCGTATGGCCCTCAGCGCAGATGAATAATTGTAAATACTTCCCTTTAAAAGGGACTTTTATGCAGCATTATCAATCAACGCCGCCTGGGCGCACCATGCCTCAGAACCATCCGGTGAAAAACGGCTTAAATTCCAGATTATTCTCCAAGCCTATAAAATAAGACGGTTTCGAACGATAGCGAGCAAACAGCTCATTTTTAACTTTTACTATTTTTGATAGTCATCATATTGGCATCAAAGGGAAACCAACTATAACGTTATCTTTAACACGGTTCTAACCAAATGCCCATGCAAAAAATTCCAGCGCGTGTTGCCATCATCGGTGGTCAGCGAATCCCATTTGTCAGATCTTTTCGCGAATACGAAAAGACCACGAACCAGGAAATGCTGGTGGCAACGCTGCAGGCACTGATTCTCAAATATAAACTGTCAGGAAAGCGTTTAGGCGACGTGGCTTTAGGTGCAGTAATGATGAGTTCAATTGAATGGAATTTGTCACGAGAGGTCATCCTCGGCAGCGGCCTTGATCCGCATACCTCCGCTTTTAATGTTCAGCGGGCTTGTGGTACCAGCCTGGAAACCACCAATCTGATCGCACTGAAAATTGCGGCAGGCCAGATTGATAGTGGTATCGCCGGGGGTAGTGATACGAATAGTGATCTCCCTATCATGCTGCAGCGTAGCCTTTCCTGGAAACTGATCGCGTTGAATAATGCGAAATCATTTAGTGAAAGACTGTCAAAGATCATCAACATACGCTTAAGAGATCTTAAGCCCTCTTATCCCGGTATTGTTGAGCCCCGCACGGGTTTGTCCATGGGCCAGCATACTGAGCGAATGGTTAAGGAGTGGATGATTACCCGGGAAGAACAGGACGCCCTTGCCCTGGACAGTCATCTAAAAGCCGCGGCAGGTTACAAAGAAGGATTTTATAAGGATCTTATAGTACCGTTCAAAGGGGTTGAGGGAGATACCATCATCAGGGGTGATACAACACTCGATAAATTAGCCAGATTAAAGCCAGTGTTTGACAAAAGTGGTCAGGGAACGATGACCGCAGGCAATAGTACGGCGTTAACCGATGGTGCCGCCGCCGTTCTCCTTGCATCAGAAGCGTTTGCGAGGGAAAATGGTTTGGATATCCAGGCCTATTTCGCTGATTGTGAATCCGCTGCCGTCGACTATGTTCAAGGCGCAGGTCTTTTGATGGCCCCTACCATTGCGGTAGCACGTCTGCTGAAACGAAATGGTCTCTCCCTTCAGGACTTTGATTTTTATGAAATACATGAAGCCTTTGCAGGGCAGGTTCTTTGTACGTTAAAAGCATGGGAAAGCGAAAAGTATTGCAGGGAAGTATTGGGCTTCGATAAAGCCCTGGGTTCCATTGACCGGGCAAAAATGAATGTAAAGGGGGGAAGCCTTGCGGTAGGTCATCCTTTCGGCGCAACCGGGGCCAGGACAGTGGCGACCCTGGCAAGTTTGTTACACAGAAAAGGTCAAGGCCGCGGCCTGATTTCTATTTGTACCGGAGGGGGTATGGGCCTCGCCGCGATCCTGGAAAAATAAAAATACCTTATACTGCCTTTATACCCTATACCTTTACCTTTATACCTTTATACCCTATACCCTATACCTTTATACCTTTATACCTTTATACCCTATACCCTATACCCTATTATACAACCTGGCCAATTTCATCAGCTGATTTTTAAAAATGGGTAATAATTGTCCTGGTTTTAATCGCCAGAGCCAGTTCCCTTTGGCAGATGCTGGCAGGTTCATTCTGGCTGTTTCATCCAACCCCAGAACATCCTGTAAAGGCAGGATCACAGTATTGGCCACTGATGAGTAAGCCATTTTACTTAATACAAGGTGAATGGTATTCTGGCTGATCCCCTGTTCATCAACATATTGTTTCAGGTTTGCGCGGGTATCTTGTTTTGTGTCTTTCAGCCACCAGCCTACCGTTGTATTGTTGTCATGGGTGCCTGTGTAGGCAACAAAGTTGGGCGTATAGTTGTGCGGGATGTAGTCGGATGTGGTCATATTATCACCGAAGGCAAACTGCAATACTTTCATGCCCGGAAAATTAAATTCATCCCGCAAGGCATAGACGGCGGCATCGACATCTCCCAGATCTTCTGCGATAAAGGGAAGTTTTCCCAGTTTCTGAAAAACAGTATTAAAAAAATCGTGGCCTGGTCCGCGCTGCCATTTACCGTTGACAGCCGTCTTTTCTCCTGCAGGAACCTCCCAAAAAGAAACGAATGCGCGAAAGTGATCGAGGCGTACCAGATCAAAGAGTTCAAAATTTTTCCGTATTCGGTCAATCCACCAACTGTAACCTTTCTTTTTTAAGACATCCCATCTGAAAACGGGCATACCCCACATTTGGCCTTTAGCATTGAAGTAATCGGGGGGAACACCCGCAATTCCTGCCATGTTCCTCGCATTGTCAAGCTTAAAAATATGGGGGTTTGCCCACACATCTGCCGAATCATAGCTTACATAAAAAGGAAGGTCACCAAAAAGGAGTACGTTCAGGTTATTGCAAAAGATTTTCAGTTCCCGCCATTGCTTGTCAAATATATATTGCAGCCATTTTGCTTTGTTGATACGCTCCATGTGGAAACGGTTGACGTCGCCCACGGTTTTAGGCTGCCGTTGCTTATACGCCGTGGGCCATTCATACCACGGTTTATTTTCATGCTGGTCCTTTATCACTACATAAGTTGCATAGTCATCCAGCCAGTAGGCCTCCCGTTTACAAAATTCGCGAAAAGGTAAATGGGTGGTTCCATCGCTTAAGAAAGTACGAAAGCCTCTTTCGAAAAGAACATCCCGCACGAGCTCGGCCTCCTTGTAATTGACCTTTCCCGAATTATTAACCTGGAATTTTTTTAAATCGTGAGGGCTTATCAAACCATCTGAAGCCATTTTTTCAGGACTGATAAGTAAAGTATTTCCTGCCATACTGGACACAGCGCTGTAGGGAGAGAACGCCTGGTCCTCACCCGTGGGATTCAGCGGCAGCAACTGCCAATAACGCTGTCCGCTTTGGTTCAAAAATTCAGCAAACCTTTCTGCTTCAGGACCCATATCACCAATACCAAACGAAGAGGGTAAGGATGAAATGTGTAACAGAATTCCGGCACCGCGCCGGGAATCCAGGTGTATTTTCCTTAAATTTACCTTTGAAGATCGCTTAACCTTTGGGGTTTCATTCGTCATGCCTTCGGATTTTTTAATAAAAATATCGAACGGCCTTCTACATTCAGTGAATCACCAGGAGTAAGCATTTCTTCCGACGAAATAAAACCCTCTGATGTATTGAAAACTTTTATCCAGTGATCACCATATTTTTTTTCCGGAAGTATGTACTGCATAGATTCGTGGCTGGAGTTGAAGATCATATAAAATGAATCATCGACATAGGGGTCTTCTTTTGGGCCTAATGAATGTAATCCACGTCCATTGAGATAAACTCCCAATGATTTGGCGAAAGTTGTATTCCAATGTTCATCCGTCATTTCGGTACCTTCCGGAAGAAGCCACGCTATATCCTCCGCGCCAGCACCTTTTATGGGCTGACCCTGAAACCAACGTTTCCTGCAAAAGCAAGGATGATTTCTTCTAAGTGATATTAATTGCCGCGTAAAATTAATAAGTTCTTCGTTTGCGCCCTTCCAATCCACCCAGGAAATTTCATTATCCTGGCAATAAGCATTGTTATTACCTTGCTGGGTTCGGCTCATTTCATCACCTGCCAATAGCATAGGCACTCCCTGGGAAAGAAATAAGGTGGCCAGCAAATTTCTCTGCTGCCGCTTTCGCAGGGAATTTACTTCCGTTTTATCGGTGGGACCCTCAACTCCGCAGTTCCATGAGCGATTATGGCTTTCACCATCCTGATTTTTTTCACCGTTTGCATCATTGTGCTTTTCATTATACGACACCAGATCATTTAGGGTAAAACCATCATGCGCTGTAATAAAATTGATGCTGGCAGTTGGCCGACGATAATCTCCCTGGTATAAATCCGGGCTTCCGGTTAATCGTGCAGCAAATTCACCCAACATGCTGTCAGCGCCCCGCCAGAAATCCCGGATACAATCGCGGTATTTGCCATTCCATTCAGTCCATCCAGGAGGAAAATTTCCTACCTGATATCCACCTTCTCCTATATCCCACGGTTCGGCTATCAGTTTTACCTGTGATATGACAGGGTCCTGATGAATCACGTCGAAGAAAGAACCGAGCTTGTCCACCTCATGCAATTCTCTGGCAAGCGTAGATGCCAGATCAAACCTGAAACCATCTACATGCATGTCAAGAATCCAGTAACGGAGACTATCCATCATTAGTCGCAGTACATTCGGCAGATGCGCGCGAAGGGTGTTTCCCGTACCGGTATAATCATTATAGTATCGTTTGTCATCCATCAGCCGGTAGTAACAAACGTTATCAATTCCTTTAAAGGATAAGGTAGGTCCGAGATGATTGCCTTCAGCTGTATGGTTGTATACGACATCGAGTATCACTTCGATGCCACCCTTATGCAGCTCCTTCACCATGTTCTTAAATTCATTAACCTGTTCACCGCCAACTCCAGCACTGGAATACCGTGCATCAGGCGCAAAAAATCCGATGGAATTATAACCCCAATAATTCGTAAGCCCTTTTTCTTTCAAATGACGGTCAGCCACAAAATGGTGAACCGGCATTAATTCGACCGCAGTAATGCCTAGCGCTTTTAAATAACTTATCGTAGCCGGATGTGCCATTCCCGCGTACGTCCCCTGAATTTCCTTCGGAATATCAGGATGCAGTTTGGTAAATCCTTTGACATGGGTTTCGTAGATAATCGACTTATGATAAGGTGTTTTCGGAGGACGATCTCCTGACCAATCAAAACTATTGTCAATTACCACCGATTTAGGAATAAATGGAGCGCTATCAGTATGGCTTATTTTAAGATCTTGTTTCTCATCTCCCACGTCATATCCAAAAAGAGAATCATCCCATTCGATAGTACCGGCTATTGCTTTGGCGTAGGGGTCAATCATTAACTTCGACGGATTATACCGGTGGCCATTGGCCGGAGTATAGGGGCCATGGACCCGGAAACCATACAGCTGCCCAGGTTTGATATCCGGAAGATATACGTGATACATATGGTGGGTACGTTCAGGCATATTAATGATGACCGTCTGTGAAGCTCCCATCTTTTTATCGAAAAGGCACAATTCAACGCCCGTAGCATTTTCTGCAGCCAGAGCAAAGTTTACTCCATGCCCGTCCCAGGTCGAGCCAAGCGGAAAAGGGGCTCCAGGAAAAATATTTATGTCCAATTTGTTATCATTTTTATTTAATAGAAAAAAAAGTGTACCCGGTTTAAATAATAAGACTCAGCGATGCCCCCTCAGAAAGTGACTTCAGATTCATAGCCCACACCGGAGTGTCGGTTTTTTTCGCTCTGCCTCTCCGCTCTCTTTCTACGAGATCATTTTGTCATCGGGACCACCAGGATTTTTCCATTATATCTGACAGACAAAAGTGGTGGCAACATTTATCCCATTACCAATGCGCAAATAAGACGCCAGCACTTTAGCAGTATTCGGTTGGTTGGCAGATGACGTTCCCTGGCCGCAAGTTGAACGATCACCTCGTTAACATACCGAGGGTTATTGATAAAGGGTTGACAGGATAAACCTTGCCGAATGGATGAACCTCAAAGTATAATATGAAGGGTTGCTTAATCTAACTGCCAGATAAGCTCATGATAATGGCTTTAAATCCGGCAGCCATTTAGCATAGGTGCTGGACACAGCTGACTATTGCAGAGGTTCCGCTTCATTAACTTTCGTACCGAATCATGGTCAATAGCGGTGGCATCGGTTGGTATTCATCGGTGGCCTCATTAAAATCGTAAGAATTTCTCGCAACAGGCTTATGCTGTGCCACAGTTTTAATTATTTGCGGAAGAAGATCCCCAGCACCAGCGACAATAAAGC
Source organism: Cyclobacteriaceae bacterium (assembly GCA_039917935.1). GTDB lineage: Bacteria > Bacteroidota > Bacteroidia > Cytophagales > Cyclobacteriaceae > Chryseosolibacter. The sequence continues at coordinate 6,760 of JBDSIM010000099.1, forward strand.
CACTTTCAGACCTCTTTCCTCGGATTAGATGATGGTTAGATAGCCTTTCTTCATAGGTTCCTTTATTTCAATTGGTCGGTTTGCACAGTGACTGACGGCTGTCATGATTTCTTGCTATTAACTATTCTCATCAGTGGCTGAATGGATCAAAAGCAATATCCTTTTTCTAATCTGAACTAAGCATGGTTTCCATCTAAATCGATCTATTTTTTGCCACGGTGAAATATTTTCGTTTGAAGGAATGAGCCCAAATTTTCCATGTCCTTGTTTTGAATGAATGAAAACCCCACCAGAACAAAAAGCTTCTATTTTTTTCTTCCTCACTGAGGCGATTGGTCATAATTCATTGATAACAAACGATAAAATATCAGTTTCAGCACCTAAAAAGTTATATGACATGGGCGTATACCCATGACGTTGATTTATTCAATACGGATAAAGCTAAATTAATGCCGCTTGGTTCCTTAACGTGGGTATCGTATGGCACGAAAATATTGACCACACACCATAAAGTTGACCAAAGATGAACTTAGACTTTCCGGCTGTTGGAGCCTTCTTACTAGACCAGGATATCTGCTCCTTTTCAGTCTGGGCGCCGCTTAAAAATAAAATAGAGGTGATATTGCCGGATTCCAACGAAAGCTTCCCGCTTACTAAAAATGACTATGGTTTCTGGTCGGGCACAAAAAAACCAGTTACGACGGGGACAGATTACTTTTTCAGGATTGATGGAGCAAAGCAAATTCCGGATCCGGCTTCCCGTTCGCAGCGACAGGGAGTTCACGGTCCTTCAACTGTAGTGGATACATTTTTTGCCTGGACAGATTTTCAGTGGAAAGGATTGCCCCTTGGTGACATGGTAATTTACGAATTGCACGTGGGAACCTTTACAGAGAGACACGACTTCGAGGGAGTGATATCCAAACTTCCTTACTTAAGATCTTTAGGCATAAACGCTATCGAGCTCATGCCACTGTCTCAGTTTCCGGGTAGCAGAAACTGGGGCTATGATGGTGTTTTTCCTTTTGCCGTTCAGGCATCGTATGGCGGCGTGTCAGGTTTAAAAAAATTAGTGGATCAGGCCCACCAATTTGGCATTGCCGTTATTTTGGACGTCGTGTATAATCATCAGGGACCTGAGGGAAATTACCTCGGAGAATTTGGCCCCTATTTTACCGATAAATATAAAACCGGATGGGGCGAGGCCGTCAACTTTGATGATGCGTGGTGCGATGGTGTACGCCAGTACTACTGGCAGAACGCATTGATGTGGCTAGATGAATTTCATATTGACGGACTGCGCATGGATGCCGTTCACGCGATCTGGGATTTCAGTGCGCAGCATTTTATAGAAGAACTGAATAGAAAAGTCAGGGACCTGGAAAAAAAGGTGGGACGGAAAAAAGTACTCATTGCAGAATTTGACCTAAACAACCCGCGCTACATTAATCCGGTTTCCAAAGGTGGATATGGAATGGACGGGCAATGGATTGATGAATTCCACCACTCCCTTCACTCCCTTGTAACAGGTGAGGTAGATGGCTACTATGAAGACTTCGGTGAGACTGATCATTTGTCTAAATCGCTCAAAGAATCGTATGTCTATACCGGTGAATATTCCATACATCGAAAAAAACTTTTTGGCAGGTCACCAGAAGGTACTACCTATGATCAGTTCATAGTGTTTGCCCAAAACCACGATCAGATTGGCAACCGGATGCTCGGCGACCGGCTCTCTACTCAACTTTCGCACGAGGGTTTAAAACTTTCCGCAGGAGCCTTTCTCCTTTCACCACATGTACCGATGTTATTTATGGGTGAAGAGTATGGAGAAAAAAATCCCTTTCAATATTTCATCAGTCATACGGATAAGAAACTGGTAGAAATGGTGAGAAAAGGTCGCAAAGAAGAGTTCTCCTATTTTAAATGGCAAGGGGAAGTGCCCGACCCGCAATCGGAAGAGACTTTTGAACAGTGCGTTTTGTCCTGGGAAATGGATGACAAGGGGCATTCTAAAAAATTGTTTGCCTTTTATCAATACCTGATCGAATTCAGAAAAAAAAGAACGGCGATGAAAGGCAAAACACGCGATACACTTAATGTACTCCCTTCCCCTGATCGCATAATTGCTTTCGAAAGAAAATTCCAGGACGATTATCTGCTTGTCGTCTTGAATTTTAATAAACAATCCGTCTCCTTTCCATTATCTGAAAATGGGAAATTAAAAAGGATCGTCGATTCATCATCCACGGAATGGAGTGGACACGGCGAAATTACGCCCTCTAAAATAGAAACGAATGAAATCATCACCATCAACCCTGAGTCATTATTGATTTTTGAACGCTAAGTATATGCATATCCCTTCCGCAACCTATAGAATCCAACTTCATAAAGATTTTACCTTTAAAGATCTGCAGCGTATCCTTGAATACCTGCATACCCTCGGCATCTCCACCATCTATGCATCCCCGATTATGCAAGCCACCCCTGGCAGTTTGCATGGTTATGATGTAACGGATCCCCATACGATTAACTCCGAACTCGGCACCCCGGACGATTTTAAAACCCTCGCACGCGAAGTAAAGAAAAAGGATATGTTCTGGTTACAGGATATTGTGCCAAACCACATGGCATTCCATATCGGCAATTATCGTTTGATGGATGTTTTGGAGCGTGGCCCCCATTCCCCTTATTATAATTATTTTGACATTAACTGGAACCATCATTCACCCGAATTAAAAGGGAAAGTAATGGTCCCTTTTTTAGGTAAGGAGTTGTCTACCTGTATCGAGGACGGAGAAATCAGATTAGCAATTTCAGAAAACGGTATTAAGGTAAAGTACATGGATACCGCCTACCCCCTATCCGTTTCCGCCTATCCAATAATCATTAAAGCGCTGGAAAACGACGATGATGATCCATTCTTGCGAGGAAAGTTAAACGATCTCCTATCAGGTTCTGAAAATATCGCCTTTCAGGCGTGGGAAGTATTGCAACAGGGATTTATAGGTGCATTGGAAAAAAGTCCTGCGGATTTATCCAAGCTGGAAGAAGTGATCGCGGCCATTAATGATGATAATAAAAAACTTTTAGAAGTAATCAATAGCCAGTATTACCGGCTATGTTTTTGGAAAGAAACGGATAGTCAGATCAATTACCGACGCTTTTTTACTGTCAATGAGTTGATATGCCTTCGCATGGAAGATAAAAAAGTTTTTGAGGAGTACCATACTTATTTATACAAACTGTACAAAGACAAAATAATCCATGGGTTGCGAATTGATCACATCGATGGATTAAAAGATCCGGGGCAATACACAAAAGACCTGCGGAATCTCGTGGGTGAGTCATGTTATCTCATTGCTGAAAAAATCCTGGAAGCAAAAGAAGATATGCCTGAACACTGGCCGTTGGAAGGAACCAGCGGATATGAGTTTCTCAGCTTTTTAAATCAGTTGCTTACTCACCGCAAGGGAGCAAAACAGCTATTGAATTTTTATAAGGAACTTATGCCGGACATTCCTTCGTACCGGAAACTAATTTTTGAAAGCAAAACGCTCATCCTTGAAAATTATATGAAAGGTGAGTGGGAAAATCTTACGGAGCTTTTCCGCTTAGATGGATTGCAAGGCGAGTTTGATATCGCGCGTATAAAACAAGCTCTCGGTTTGTTCATGTTATCATTGCCTGTTTACCGGATTTACCCGGAATCTTTGCCCTTGAAAGGCCAAAGTCTTTTAACCGTTCACGATGCATTTGAAAAGGCGCTGTTGGCGGATGAAAGTTATATCAGAGAACTGAATTATATCAAGGAGCTATTTACCACTCCTCCCGCAGATCAAAATGCCAATGCGCGCGTCCTCTCCTTTCTGCAAAGGCTGATGCAGTTTACCGGCCCACTAACTGCTAAAGGTGTTGAAGACACAACTTTTTATATTTATAATCCCCTCATTTCTCATGATGAGGTAGGTGATGCCCCTGCTACGCTGGGAATGAGTATTCAGGCTTTTCATGAAAAGATGCTTATCCGGCAGGCAGCCACTCCATTATCATTAAACGCCACCGCTACCCATGATACAAAACGTGGCGAGGATGCGCGGGTCAGGCTAAATGTACTAAGCAGGATCCCCGAGCTATGGAAGGAACATGTTACCGAATGGATCCGCATGAATGCCACCTTCCGCAAAGAGATGAACGGCAAAACGGTTCCTCAGTTAAATGATGAATACTTTATTTATCAGTCCATGGTGGGGGGCTTTCCCGAAGATTTCCAGATTACAGATGAATGGATTAAAAGAGTGCAGGCTTACCTGAACAAATCGCTTCGTGAAGCGAAAGTAAACACCAACTGGTCCGAGCCTGATGAACAATATGAGAAGGGTTGCAACGATTTTATTAAAAAAATTGTCGGTGAGCGCCATCATTTTTTGCCGTCTTTTATTCCTTTCATCAAAACGGTGTATGAACACGCTATGGTTTATACGTTGAGCCAGACACTGGTGAAATTAACCGCGCCAGGAATTCCTGATATTTACCAGGGATGTGAATTATGGGACCTCAGTTTCGTTGACCCTGACAACCGCCGTCCGGTAGACTATAATATGCGGATGGAGCTTCTTTGGCAACTTGTTTTAAAAGAACAAAAAGGTAAAGATGCCGTGATGGAATTTCTGCGCGAACATCGGCAAGCTGGTATCGAAAAATTATTTGTGACATGGAAAACATTGAATTTCCGAAAATCACAACCGCTGCTGTTTATTAAGGGAGACTACATTCCTTTGCAGATCAGCGGAAAAGATCTCAGCGCAGCGGCCTATGCACGAAAGAACGGACAAAGCTGGGTAATGGTGGTTATACCGCTGGGATTGGTGAAACATGACATGAATATTGAAAATGTGTCAGGACCCGACCAGTTTATTATTCTCCCGGAGGACTCCCCTGCGCAATGGACAAACCTTTTTACAGGGGAAATTTTCGAGTCGCCTAATCAGATTTCCATACAGGATATCTTTAAGGAATTTCCCGTAGCCCTCCTGGTAAATTCCGCTTGATGGTACTTCTTGAAATAGGCCAAATGCTAAAGCATTCCGCTAAAATTCGGGCGGAAATCTAACGGGCATAATAATTAATTATGCTATTACTGTGTAAATAATTTCGCGCTTATGAAAACCTGGAAGTATATAAAAAGCCTGAGACCCATTTTAAAGGAAACTTTTAAGAAGTTTATCGAAAGGGAGCCATTCAATAACAGTATCATCATTGCCTATTATACCATTTTTTCCTTACCAGGATTGCTGGTGGTCATCATTAACCTGGCTGGGTATTTTTATGGAAGGGAAGCTGTTACGGGTCAGATTACTGGCCAGATTCAAGGTATGATAGGCGGCGACACCGCCAAGGATATCGAAAATATAATCGCCAATGCGACGCAACAGGAGGGAACCGTACTGGCGTCAATTCTGGGCGTTGCAACATTATTGTTTGGAGCAACAGGAATTTTTTACCAGCTGCAGCAGATCTTTAATAAGATCTGGGAGGTTAAGCCAAAACCAAAGGGAAAATTTTTGAAGCTTATAAAAGACCGGGTATTTTCCTTTGGTTTAATTGTCGTGGTTGGATTTTTATTATTGGTTTCGTTGGTGCTGTCGGCGGCTTTATCTGCTTTAGGGCAATGGGTGGCAAGCCATGTTTCAGAGGGATTAAATATAGTCTTTGCGATTCTGGATATCCTCGTTTCATTTGGTGTGGTAACGGTACTCTTTGCCGCGCTGTACAAAATTTTGCCGGATGCAAAAGTGGGTTGGCGGAGTGTGTGGACTGGCGCAGTCATAACCTCTATACTGTTCGTCGTAACTAAATATGCGCTAGGTCTATATTTTGGAAAAAGTGAGCCAGGGTCAACTTATGGGGCCGCCGGCACGATCATCCTCATTATGCTGTGGGTTTCCTACGCAGGCCTGATACTTTTGTTCGGAGCGGAATTTACCCGCGTTTATGCTGACAGGAAGGGCCATAAAGCAAAACCTTCGGAGCACGCCGTTGATACGAAAGGAGAAAACGACAACGGCGCCATAGTCAATAAAAAAAAGGAAGCAGACGTAAGGAAACAGGCTATGCAGGGGTAGCTGGAATCTCTCTCTGCTAAAAAGAAAAGGTGCTTATTTTTTAAGCACCTTTTCTGTTGTCCATAGTAATGCGTTTTTTACGCCGCTTTTTGAACACGCTCAAGACTCACTGTTTTCTGTTGAACCAGTTTTATGATTTTAAGTCTATCAAGTACTTTAATTACCTGGTAAGTAGGATCGATTTCGTGCCAGCGTATACCTCCGAAGTTGGCCCGACCACCATACTTATGGTGATTGTTATGGTAGCTCTCTCCCATCATCAAAAAGTCTACAGGAAGAAAATTCCTTGAAGTATCGCCTACTTCAAAATTACGGTAACCGTATTTATGGGCGAACCAATTAATAATGGCACCATGAATCGGGCTCATTAAAAACATCAGCGGCAACAAAGCCCAAACCCACCATACAGTGGCAAACTGGACAAATAATAACACGTAGATAATACCCCAGAAAATACGTGAAGGCCATGATCTCGCGATCTTATCAAAAGCTTCCCACTGCGGCACGCCCTCAGTAAAACGCTTGTCTGGAATCATTTTCTTGTTAGCAATAGCAGAATAAATGGTCTTGGTTTTCCACATCATATTCCAGATAGTTTCATCATACTTGGGAGAATGTGGATCATCTTCGGTATCTGCAAAAGCGTGATGCATGCGATGCATAACCCCGTACCCATAGGGGCTCAGGTAATTCGAACCCTGGAAAATCCAAGTCAATACGAAAAACACCTTTTCAGTTGTTTTATTCATCGTAAAAGCCCTGTGAGAGGAATAACGATGGAGGAAAAACGTCTGAAAAAATAGAGATAAGTACCAATGGGCAGCAAAAATGACAAAAATGGCGATCATGAATTATTAGGTTTACGGTTTTATCCTGTCCGGATTTTGGTGAACTAACCCTAAGACAAGGCAAGTCACGTTTTGTGACAGATTTTTAGAAAATATTTTGAAATTAGTTTTTATGGCCAACTGGGGTCAGTTTTCCCTTAATTGGGCCACAAGGTCTGAAGGCTGACCAAACTCGCACGCTTTGCGGAAGCTTTCAACCAAAGCGGTCTTTTTAGGCTGGAAAACAGCATTAAAATGAGCTTTTTCATCATTAATCTTTTTCTTGGCCCTGCAAAAAAGCTGGCGGCAATGATCCTGGTTTTTATTCAAAAGCTCCTGGAGAGCTTTGTAATCAAAATCAAACACCTCTTTCAAAACATACACCGCCCGTTCAAGCGGCTCAAGCTTATTTTGCAGAACCTGAAATGCATGGGAAAGCTCTGTTTCCAAATCGAGATGTGAAAAATCCGAGGATTCCTTGAATCTTTCAATAAATTCAGGCCAGTGAAAAGACTCCTCATACTCCAGCCGTTTGCGCTTAACAGCATTTAGATGGTTAATGCAATTATTGGTAACCGCTTTAATAAGATAGGCTTTGGTGTTTTTTATTTTACTTTGTTCCTGAGACAGCCACTTCATGAATGTTTCCTGAACCATATCTTCGGCATCAGCTTTTGACCGAAGCATCCGCATAGCGATCGCCTGAAGTGTGGACTGATAGAATGATATCGTTTGCGCCTGTGTCAATATATTATTAGAAGTAAAGATAGTGATTTTTTTTATCTTAATGCATCGCTAAGTAAAACAAACAAGACTGAATACTATTTGGTTCTGGATGAGTAACTCGGATGTAAGTTTTACATGACAATAAGCCTCAAAAACACTTCTATGAAAAACATACTAACAATTGTTATGGTGCTCTGTACGCTGTGGACCAATGCGCAGCAAACCATTTCTTCGGCAAAGCAGCAAGTGGTTTTCGAAGACGTCAGCGTCATCCCCATGGATGACGAAAAAATACTGGAACACCAGGTGGTAGTGGTTAGCGGTGGAAGGATCACATCAATGGGACCCATCAAAAAAATTAAATATGATACCGATGCTTTTGTGATTAATGCAAAAGGAAAGTACCTGCTCCCGGGATTGGCAGAAATGCACGCGCATGTTCCACCATCAGATGACATCAGCGCTATGAAAGAAGTAATGATGCTTTTTGCCTTGAATGGGATTACAACAATTCGCGGAATGTTGGGTCATCCGAGACACCTTGAACTACGTGAAAGCATACGCAAAGGTGAAGTAATGGGACCGCACTTTTATACGACAGGACCATCCTTTAACGGAACGAGTGTTACTACTCCGGAAGCCGGAACTGACATGGTAAGAAGTCAAAAAGCAGCAGGGTATGATTACTTAAAGCTCCATCCCGGATTAAGCCGACAGAAATTCGATGCCATTGCGTCCACGGCAAAACAAACCGGCATTCCGTTCGCAGGCCATGTCTCTTTCGACGTGGGGGTCTGGCGTGCCATAGAGGCGGGGTATTCTTCAATCGATCACCTTGATGGTTTTGTCGAAGCGCTTGTTCCAGGAATTGAGAAAATGACAGAGCAGCAAGCAGGCCTTTTCGGAATGTTCGTGGCGGATGAAGCAGACGCCGGACAAATCCCAAAACTAATGAAAGCTTTAAAGTCCGCTGACATATGGGTAGTGCCCACACAAGCTCTGGCCGAACGTTGGTTTCATCCTGATTATACAACAGATGATTTTAAAAATGATCCCGATAGGGTATATATGAAACCGGAGGTTGTTGACCAGTGGATCTCCAGCAAAAATAATCTGATAAAAAATCCGGAATACGATGTTGAAAAGATCACCAACTTTGTAAAGTTGAGGAGAAAATTAATTCTTGAATGCCACAGGAACGGCGTGGGACTTCTGTTGGGTTGTGATGCTCCTCAGATCTTTAACGTTCCCGGCTTCTCCACCCACCATGAACTGGCGTATCTGGTGCTGGCCGGCCTTACACCCTATCAGGCGATTAGAACTGGTACCCTTAACGTTGCAAAGTATTTGAAGCAAAAAGATAGCGGGGTAGTGAAACCGGGAGCTGTTTCAGATTTAATTTTATTGAATGCCAATCCCCTCTCCGATATCACCCAAACGCGTAATATCGCCGGCGTTATGCTCGGAGATCAATGGATGCCCAAAGAATATATCAATGCGGAGTTGGAAAAGTTGAAAAAACATTAGGGGGGTCAGGAATCAGGCATCAGGCATTAGTGAGGAAGTGTACCGGTATTCCACCGATCACCGATTACCTGTATTCAACTGATTACCCGATCACCGATTACCGATTACCTGATTACTGATTACTGATTACTGATCACCGATTACCCGATTACTGATTACTGATTACCCAATCACCGATTACCGATTACCGATTACCTGATTACCTGATTACCTGATTACCCGATTACCGATCACCGATCACCGATCACCGATTACCGATCACCGATCACCGATCACCCGCATTCACTAAGTGATCCAGTGCAAAGTCTGTTCCTGGACCGGATTGACGAACGGTAGATTATCCTGTTGTGCTTTTTGCCAGAGGCGTTTTATTTCGTAGTACCATTTGGCCTGGGCGTCCGGTTCGCCTATCAGCATGAGTGTTGGATTGCTTTTCAGCCCTTTGCTGAGTTTCATGAAGACATCGAGGTCCTGCCCAATAAACTTCTTGCCCAATTTTTTGAGTGGCCACCACAGCCAGCGTGTCGCCGGGAGCGAAGAAAAGAAAATATGATTCAGTTCGGTAGTATGTTCGTTGATGGGGGTCAGGGTCGTAATAGAGATCACTTCATTTTTTTCCCCTACACGGATATGTTCATAGCGATTTCCGGGAATTTCAAAAGTAATTTCAGTAGAGGATCCGCCTTTCAAGACGGAATAGCCTTTCGAATTTGCAGAAGGAGCATGCCTGACCATTTTGAAACCGAGAGGCGTAGGTTCAAAATGCTTTTCCTTCTGCTTTAACTTTTTGGCTGAACGCCAGTACCAGGATTGGTGGACAAACGTGACATGCGCGGGATCTATTAATCCGATTACCGCGTGGTCAATATTGGCGGGTAGCGTTACTGATTCAACGTGTAAGAATTTCCGTGAAGGATCCAGGATCAGGTCAGGAGGAGCCACCTTAGGCATTGCGTCAAAATGCATTTTTTTCTCCGGGATAAAAATCCAGAGGGTATCGCTGATCTCTTGTAAAGGGTATTTAAAAACCCGGATCTTACTGAAATCAATTTTTGAATCCGGCCCTATTGCTGGAATGTTTTTACACACGCCATCCGTACCGAATTGCCATCCATGGTAACAACATTGAATAATATTTTTCTCAAACCATCCCTCTGACAAGGGCACCCCGCGGTGGGCGCAGTTATCCCTCAGGGCAAAAGCCTCGCCATTTGAATCCCGCCCAAAAACAATTTTCTCACCCAGCATTTCTTTCGCCACCAGCTTTCCCTTCTTCAGGAACGAGCTGTGAAAAGCCAGGTACCACAAATTTTTCAAGTACAAAGACGGATCTGCTGCCATTAGTAAAAACCAAAAGGCAAAAATAGAAGAATTTTTCAGTTATCGGTTGCTGTGCTTCAATTACTACTTACCTCCTTTTCTTAAAAAGCGGATAATAATTCGAAAAAAATTGCTTGCCTGTGGATATTTTCATAACTTAAATAACATTCATTCTCCTGGCATTCGCGCAAACGTGATACGTGCCATTTTTTCTGGAAAATAGGTACTGTTGAGGATGGCTCGGCATTCAACATTCGTGAACGGGTATTAAGTTCGAATCTTAAGGAGTTACGATACAATAAACCCAACCGTTATGAAAAAATTTTTGCTAGTACTATGTTTAATTCCATTGAGCGGAATTTGCCAGACAAAAAATGTCATCTCGGCAACTCGATTACATCCCAAATCAGAAAAAACTTTGGAATTAGAAAAGGCTTTAACGAGCCATGCACAAAAGTTTCATACCGGTGACTGGAAGTGGCGCGTATTTGAAATTGTGTCCGGACCTGAAGTAGGTGGTTACCACATCGTAGAAGGCTTTAACACCTGGACAACGCTGGATAGTCGTGGAAACCTTGGCGCAGAGCACGCGGCAGACCTTCAAAAAAATATATCTCCACTAACTCTCGGTAGAGGAACAACTGATTTTTTTCTTTTCCGGGAGGATTTAAGTTCAGTTCAGCCTACTGATTATTCAGACAAAATTTCAATCACGCACATTTATCCCAAACCTGGCTTCATTGGTAGAATTGAAGAAGAAATTAAAAAAGATAAAAAACTTTGGGAGGCCAGTGGAGAAAATGTAGCCGTTTATCAGTCTCATTTTTCCGGGGAGGGGCGGATTGGAGTTGCTTACCGGCATAAACAAGGTTGGAAGGAAAAGGAAAATGATTTTCGAAAGCCTTTTAAGGAAAGATACATTGCCATGTTTGGAGAAGAGGTCTATAATCAGCGTCTCAAAATGATTCAGGAAACCGTTAACCGCACCTGGGGTGAGATGTTGACATTCCGGGCAGACCTAAGTTCCAAATAAACATATCCAGGGAGATGCCATAACCTGGCACCTCCTATTTTATCATCTTAATCCCAGGTAACACGAAATATTCATCATTCTTTCTTTCCTGGCAACAATGATAGCTCCTGCCAGCAAATGCAACTTTTTCAGAAGCCCCTGCCAACTGCTTATACCTGCAGCTAACCGAATATCCAATGCCTGTTGCCTTAGGTCCCAATTTCCTATACCCCCTTTGAATTCCCTTCCAAACCCCTTAACTTAAAAGCAGAAAGCATAAAGGAAAAAGTCCAAAGCTTGATCTACCGAACTGAACGTGTAAGTAGAAATTCTGCAGGAAAAGTTGAAGTTTTGATTAATATATTAAAATTAAAATTGATGTTATGAGAATGATAGTGGGAGTTTTAATGGTCATGAGTACCGGTGCTGGTTTTTGTCAGCAAGGTCCTTCTGCGGACATCCAGATCAAAAACGCGGTGCTCGCAGCGCCGCAGGAACAGCGGGAGAATGCCACTGTAATGGGTTATTCTCCGAAAGGTGAATTCATTGTTTTGCGAAAAGGAAGCAACGGCATGATATGCCTCGCAGATGATCCGACACAAAACGGATTTAATGTTTCGTGTTATCATCAGGCGCTTGAGCCTTTCATGGCACGGGGAAGGGCTTTAAAGAAAGAAGGTAAATCATTTCAGGAAATTTTTGACATGCGCGAGGCAGAAGTGAAAGCAGGCAAACTAAAAATGCCTGAACAACCTTCAACTTTATTCGTGTATTCCACTTCAGCTGAAAAATACAACGTGGAAACGGGAGATATACAGGACGGATACCTAAGGTACGTTATCTATATACCGTATGCTACATCAGAAAGCACAGGGCTTCCATTAAAACCGGACGCAGCCGGACAACCCTGGATCATGGATCCTGGAACCCATCGCGCCCACATCATGATTAACCCGCCGAAGGCGGCGGAAGCGGTAAGCAATAAGCAATAAGCAATAGGTTACGAGCTAAAAATAGAAAGCAAAAAGCTAAAAGCAACTCTATGGCTATGTGAAATCAAACTTTGAGGGGGTCACAGCCTTTAAAGGCCTCGCATTGCAGAGGCACACCCCTCAAGATCCGTCATTGCGAGGCGCTCGTCATGCGTTTAGCATGGCAACGAAGCAACCCCCTGACTATTGAAATCGCACAATGAACCGAGGGCCTTATTCCTCCATTCGATAGCCAAGGCCGCCCATTCTTCTCACCGATGTAGAAAACAAAAAAAGCAGCAAGGATTAATTACCCCACTGCTTTTCTCTTTTCTCTTTTCTCTTTTTACTTATGTCGCCCAGGTCTTGCCGTTACCGGCTTCGGATAAAGGGATGCATCCTTTATAAGCACCAGGAACAGGATCATATTGCAATACCTGTGTAGCGCCTACTTCCGAAGTGAAGAATCCCAGCATCGTCAATTCTTTCATCATCAGAATAAAAGGTCTTCTTGGCGCAGGTTGGGTTGCGCGCTCAGCCTCGACAGCCTCCCCGTGTATCTTTTTCACAAAAGCCTGCTGTTCCTCATCATCCAGATCTGAAAACTCATCGCCGTAAGCTTTTTTGGCCTCCTCGTTGAATGACTGAAGTCCGGTGGAGAACCATTCCTGATCTTCCTTAGAATATACTTCTTTCAATATCTGATCAATAAACGAAGGTACACCCACTTCCTTTGCCCCTGGCGTATCTGTCTTCGGTATAATGATTTCAGCCACCTGCGAAACCAGAGAGGCCTGATCATCATTCAGGTAAACCGGCTTCCAATCAATACCAGGTTTAGCGGTACAGCCTTTTAACACACCCATGATAGCAGGAGCCGAAACGATCCCTCCCATTAATAATGCCGTGCGCCTGAGTGCTTCTCTTCTATCCATGACGTTATAATTAAATATTATTTTTCTTTAATTCTTTTACTGCGTGATCAACAGCACGTGCCGTAAATGCCATATAGCCCAGTGAGGGGTTATGACATGCTGCCGAGGTCATGAATGATCCATCAGTAACATACACATTCTTACAGGCATGTACCTGATTCCATTTGTTCAGCACAGACGTTTTTGGATCCTTACCCATACGGGCTGTTCCCATTTCATGAATGCCAAGTCCAACGCCAGTTTCTCTGTCATAGGTTCCAACATTTTTATACCCTGCCTCTGATAACATTTCAGCGGCATCATTGGCCATGTCTTTCCGCATCTTCAGTTCATTATCCCTGAGAATGGCATCGAAAGTTAGTGTGGGTAATCCGTGCTTGTCTTTTAAATCTTTATTGATCACGACATGGTTCTCATGATACGGAAGTATCTCTCCAAAACCTCCCATGCCTATCGTCCACTTTCCAGGTTTAGTGATCTCTCCTTTCAGATCGGCACCGATGCTCATTTCTTTCACCAGGCTGGTCCACCCCTGCCGGCTCGCTCCTCCCTGATAACCAAAACCACGAATGTAGCTGCGGTCATTCTTACCAATATTGCGATAGCGGGGAATGTAAAATCCGTTTGCCCTCCTGCCGGAATAATACTGATCTTCATGTCCCTCGACTTCCGCTGCAGCGCCGACACTTAAGTGATGGTCCATGATGTTACATCCCAATTCACCACTATCATTGCCGAATCCATTCGGGAAACGGTTTGAAATGGAATTCATCATAATGAAAGTAGAGCCAAAAGTTGACGCGCATAAGAAAATTACTTTGGCATAAAATTCTTCCTGCTGTCCGGATTCCGCATCCAAAACTTTGACGCCCGTGGCTTTGCCTTTTTTCTCATCGTAAATCAATTCATACACAATGGAGTTCGGCCGCAAGGTCATGTTTCCTGTTTTTTCTGCTGCAGGAAGTGTCGAAGCATTGCTACTGAAATAACCTCCGTAAGGACATCCCCTGGAGCAAAGGTTTCTATATTGACAGGTTCCTCTTTGAGGACTGTGCGGAAGGGGCGCTGTTGCATGCGCGGTCCTTCCGATGGTTAGCAGGCGATTGAATTTATCCTTGACAGATTTCTTTAACTCCAGTTCAACACAATTTAACTCCATGGGCGGCAGGAATTTTCCATCAGGAAGTTGGGGTAATCCTTCTGCCTGACCACTGACGCCTATGAATGTTTCGACATAATCGTACCATGGGGAAATATCCTTGTAACGCACAGGCCAATCAACAGCCATCCCGTCTCTGACGTTTGCTTCAAAATCCATGTCGCTCAGGCGATAGCTTTGACGTCCCCATGTGATGGACCTTCCGCCAACGTGATAACCACGCATCCAGTCAAAGCGTTTTATTTCGGTATAAGGGTTTTCCAGGTCATTGACAAACCAGTGCTTCGTGGGCTGCTGGATGGTGTAACCCGTTCTGTTTTGGACGCCCTGTTGCTTCAGATCTTCCTGGGTCGGTCTGCCAGCATTTTCAAAATCCCAGGGATCTTTCGTGGCCGTTGGATAGTCTGGATGCTTCACCATTCTTCCTCGTTCAAGCACTAATGTTTTAAGCCCTTTCTCAGTTAATTCCTTGGCAGCCCATCCACCACTGATGCCGGTGCCAACAACAATTGCATCAAAGGTGTTATTCTTTTGAGCATCTACGTTCAGGTACATATTGAAATTATGTTTGCCTAAATTTAATCAACTTTCTGAAAGTTTAAAATTTATTAAAAATCTGTAGAAATCGGTTATGAAGATGATTTTACACGAGAGGTAATGGACGATTTATCCCGCCTGACGGCTTTAAATTGATCCTTAGATTATGATTACCCAAGCCTTTTTGACGGATGATCCCAGGAGGTGATGAATGTTAGTTTACCAAATCCGACAGTTCCAGCCATCGCGAAGTTTTCTCATCGATTTCATCTGAAATGTCCTTGATTTCTTTCGACCATTCCTGCAGTTTGTTGTGGTCATTGGATCCGGTGGTGAATAGTTGTGCTATCGCTGATTTTTTTTTCTCCAGCCTCTCAATTTCTCCGTGGAGTTTTTCATATTCCTGCTTTTCTTTAAACGTTGCCTTTTTCTTTTCCGATTGCTTTGCGGCGGGAGCTGCCTGAACGGGAATTATTTTTGATTTTCCGTTCGCTTTCCGGCTATCCTCTTCTTCGAGCCAATCACGGTAATCGGTATAATTACCATTGAACAAACGGATCTTGCCATCGCCTTCGAATACAAACAACTGATCGACCAGGTGGTCCATAAAATAGCGATCGTGAGAAACGAGCAGTAAACACCCTGAGAAATTATCCAGGTAGTCCTCCAGCACATTGAGCGTATCAATATCAAAATCATTGGTGGGCTCGTCCAGAATAAGAAAATTAGGATTGGTGACCAGAAGTTTGAGCAATTGCAATCGTTTTTTTTCTCCACCGCTCAGCTTACTGATGTAGTTGTATTGCTTTTCTGGAGGGAAAAGAAAATTATCCAGAAACTTTGAGGCCGAAACGACAGAACCATCTGCCAGTGTAATAAATTCTGCAATTTCTTTCACTTCCTCAATCAACCTGTTCTCGGGGTTAAGGGTTATTGTTTCCTGTGTGAAGTAACCGAATTTTGTTGTCACACCACGGATGACCTCACCCCGATCAGGACGGAGGTTTCCCGTAAGCATGTCAAGAAAGGTTGATTTCCCGACACCATTTTTTCCGACGACGCCAATGCGATCTTTTTTCTTAAAAACATGAGAGAAATCATCGACTATATTTAATGCCCCGTATGATTTGGAAATGTGTTCTACCTCAAGAATCTTACCGCCCTGGCGGGCTTCCTTAAAATCCAATTCAAGCTTATCCTTCTTTAAATTCTGGGAAGCTTTTTTCTCCAGATCGTAGTAAGCATCGACCCGGTATTTTGCTTTTGTTCCTCGCGCACGGGGCTGACGACGCATCCATTCCAATTCCTTCTTTAAAAGATGACGGGCTTTTGTAACCTCAACTTTCAATATTTCTTCCCGCTCAGCTTTCTTTTCAAGGAAGTAAGCGTAGTTGCCTTTGTATCGGAATAACTGCCCGCGATCCAGCTCAATAATTTCGGTAGCTACCGCATCGAGAAAATACCGGTCGTGGGTAACCATGATGAGGGTAATATTCTGGCCGGATAAATAATTCTCAAGCCATTCGATCGCGGTAAGGTCCAGGTGATTGGTGGGCTCATCCATGATGATGAGGTCGGGCTCAAGGAGTAAAAGCTGCGCGAGGAAAATACGTTTTTTTTGTCCGCCTGAAAGTTCACCAAACTTTTTATCAATGTCGGGAACACCAAGTTTATCAATCACCTCATGAACTTTGGCTTCATAATCCCAGGCTTTGAGGTCCTCCATCTTTTCGAGAACAGCCTGCATACGTTCGGGGGAAGTATCCGGATGATGGATACAATCTTCATATTCTTTGACCACTTTCGCGACTTCGTTTGATTCGCTGAAAAGCAGATCTTTAACGGTAATTTGGTCGTTTACAGAAGGTGTCTGCGTAAGATAACCAAGCCGGATGCCTTGGCGGTAACTTAACTTTCCGTTGTCGGGTTGAATCTCCCCTGTAAGGATTTTCAGCAACGTCGTTTTGCCTACGCCATTATTACCTACAAATCCAAATTTTTCACCCTGGGAAATACCCAGTGAAATATCTTTAAATAACCAGCGGTCATTAAATGTTTTAGCGATCGATTCTGCAGAAAGAAAATTCAAAGCCTGAAAATTAAGGCGCAAATCTACACCAAAAAATAAAAGGCTGCTATTCTGCTACTAAAAGTTCATGATGGCCTCGTGCCTCCCACTGGTCCTTACGGCATCAAAAGTATTGGATTGAACGATCACCGGGATGCGGTTTTCATAAAGAATTTGTCTGACACTCCTCTCCCAATCAAAAGTCATAAACCGGAAAGACACCCGGCCGGGTTCCTGCTGAGCTTTTTCCACAGGCCCGTTGTCCAGGGAATAGGTGGAAAGCGTAGTGTATAGATTGCTACGGTTGTATAACAGATATACCTCCCAAAGCTTGATTTCAACAATTTCCTGCCTGGCTTCTTTGAATCCTGCTGGCGTTTCAGTGGTTTTGTGCATAGAAGTATGATTAGGTTTGAAGACGGAATACTATTTGAAAAAAATCATACCAGCCGCTTCACCTAATACATACTACCAACAGCCAAAAGGTTTCAGGAGTCCACCTTCTTTTCTTCAATCTTCGTCTTAATCCGCTCTTTTTTGATGTCGATTCTAATGAACGCGTAAAGGCTCATGTAAAAATTGGCGATCCAAACCAGGGCAAATCCTGCGATCAGGTAGCCGCGCCAGTCTTGCAAAAGCAAGTGATACCGGGTGATGACCAGCATAATGAGCGTTACATAATGACTAAAGCAATACTCACAGGTAAACAGATAATAGAACTTCCGGGTCAGAAATTGCTTGCCTTCGCGACTCAGGCGACCGCAAAATTCACGCGGCTCCCGAAAGATTTCCTCTTGCGTAATGGTCCATGAAATACTGGCAATAGGAATGGCCAGGATGAAAAGCCAGATAATCTGATGGGTTAAATTCATATATAAGAGTCGAGGGGATCATTACAATAGTTATTCCTCGAACCAAAATAGAACAAGCGATGATTTATAGCCTTACCGGGGTAAGGCAATTTATTTTACAGCCGTTTCAACCTTACCAGATCAACATTTAACTGCTGGTTTGAATATTTTGGCCGGTTTGGCTGGTTTTATACCGGCTATGGCATTCGATTTTAAGCCCATACTACAAATCAAATTTATAATCTAAAAAAAGCTATGAAGGCCAAGATCTTGTGCACCATTTTTTTGCTAGTGAGTTTAGCATGTAAGGATGACGAAGTATTCAAGGAAGCGACACCTGTTCCTGAAGATATTTTTAACATTGAATTATGCCCGACCCTTATTTCAAATGTGACCACGTTGTTTCCAGAGTCAAAGAATAACCAGGAAAAATATTCTCAGCTTTTTTCTGATGCCTCCCAACAAAAGATCGTGTTAACAAAAGACACAGATGTTTATGTAACCTTTGTGGCCGAAGCGGCTACCATTGGAAACGTATTGGGTTATTATATTTATAACTCGTCTTCAACACCCGGTTCTTCGGAAGCGATTGACAAGCAGCTTATTTTCCCCAACGTTGACAATGCATACCTGAGCCCAGGAGATACCCGCCGGTTAGGTACAACCCAATTAAAGTCAGGAACGGTGATCGGATTCTTTTTGATAGTAGGCGGATACAGAAATGATGGGGTGTATTTCAAGAAACCCACTTCATATACGGACTTCCAGTGGAATGCTGGCCAGATAAAGCAACATGTTTTATTCCGGGAAAATGAATGCGGCGCTATCATATGTGGTTTTGAAGATAAGACCACGACAACCGCTGATAAAGATTACAATGACGTGGTCTTCATGATTTCAGATAATACAAACAAGCAGGCCAATACGTCTTTTGACCTTCAGAATGTAGTAACCTTATCGAAATAACTTATTAACTGAACAAAGCTGATCTCTCTTACCTGAGATCAGCTTTTTTTTATTCATCAATAAACACAGTGTAAAATACTCTACACTTTTTTAACGATTATCGGTGGTTATGATCCTTTCCTCCAGGATTTGTCAGTGTGAAAAATGAAATCGTTGATTATATATGATTGCGAACAATGAATCAGCGTTTGGAATCTTTGCTGTCCTTGTAAATCAGATAAAAAAATTCTTCTAACGAAAGATTGTGGATTGTAAGTAACCGGCAGAGACTCTTTATTGTCAGGTTTGCTTTCCCTTTTTCAATCCGCCAGTATTGCACGCGTGGAAGATCGTAGTCATAAGCAAAGTCCTCATGACTGCTGTATCCTTTTTTCTTCCGCAAGTATGTTATTTTTGAGCCTATACGGTCAAGTGTAATTTGCAAAGCTTCCTCTTTCACAATAAGAAATTTTTAGGGGGATATTAACGCAGGCGAAGATGTTTACAATTTGCCCTAATTATTACCCCACATAATAGCACATCTTTTAAGATGAAATTTTTGGGTATAATCATTCAAATGTCGGGCCAATGATGAGTCAGCACTTTCTGACGTATGATTAATTTGGTGCCTCTGTTTGTTATGCTTAGTCAGAACTCTTTTTTTCACCGGGACTTTCCCTTTACCTGCAATTGCATGATCGTCGAGGAAGCACAAAAATCAGGGGTAAGCACTGCCGGACTTACACAAATGCCAGGCGGCGCATTGGCCGCGAGGAGTCTTTGCCACTTTTCATTTGACTGCGATGTTTCGGAAATACAAATGACCTGATATTTTTTGCCGTCCGTAAGCGTATACAAACATAAAGGAATTGCATGAACCCAACTCATCGATTTATGCTGACTGGCAAAGATTAAGGGCGACGAGTGTATGGATGTCATCTTTTATATTCCTTTACAAAATTTTTCCGGGGACGACTCATAGTTCACCTGTGCCGGCAAACGAGAATTTGCCGAATACCCGTAAACTTTTTATCTGCCGGGGTACTGGTCCCTGCAGGGCCTATAATCAAAATCGCGAGCGGTATGAAATGATGGCGCTGACATCAACCATCCTCTCTAAATAGGGCCAAAGATTACAGTGGCAGACATTGTTAAAAAGGCCCGATGCGCTTTTGTATTTACTCCTCTCCCATCTCGTGCTTTTTGAGTTTGCGTATTCTCAAAGCGTAGTGATATCATTCCTTGCTGGATATTTTGGGAACGGGTCAAAAGGGCCGTGGGCAATATGATGTTCCGCGGGCGATCTGTGAATGTCTTACTAATACGAGTGATCAAACGGAGGCCCAGGTGATTTCTAAAGAATGGCGAACATAATAATCCCTGTATCTGAGTTCAATAACACCTAGCCAAACCGTTAAGAGGCGATTCCGTATTCCGGAGACATGCCATATGGATACGGTATCCACATGATTTCATGTTCCCAAATCTATAAAAAAAGGGGTTGGGTGCCCGTATTTTTCAATCGTCAGAGCATTTGCCGACTTTTTAGGAATAAGAGCGGCTTTTTGGTCAATTCGCCTTATTTTATTACACCTTTCTTATAGCGGCTGTATTAAACGGTAACTTTCCGTTATAAAAGCTGGCTGGCTTTAATGATCAACTGAATGTCTAAGAAAATCGGAAATCTCTGGATTATTGATGATGACCCCATGGCATCATTTTACATTAAGCGTTTGGCGGAATTGGGAGAGCTTGCCAACATCATCACCATTTATGATAAAGCGAAAGGTGCCTTTGAAAATCTGGTTTTTCACAGCAAATCCCCCGAACACCTTCCTGATGTGATCCTGCTGGATATCTACATGCCTGAAATGGACGGGTGGATGTTCCTGGAAAATTATGCAGGCATCAAGCACCAGTTAGTGAAGGCTCCCGACATCTTTATTATTAGCTCATCAGGACATTTAAAAGACATTAACCGAGCACGGTCCCTTTCCGAGGTAAAGGCCTTCCTGCAGAAACCGGTAACCATGGAAGTTTTGAAGAGCCTGGTGCTGGTGGTCGAAAAGAATCCCTGAATAGTTTGCGGGGGATCAATCTTAAATTAATTTTGCACCTCTTAATCGCCTCCTTAGCTCAGCAGGTAGAGCAACTGACTTGTAATCAGTAGGTCGCTGGTTCGATTCCGGCAGGGGGCTCTTGATAATCAGCTAATTACGAAGCAAGTAGCGGGAGGACGTTAGTTAGATTGACACAACATTGACACAAATGGGGACTACCCACATCCAACCGCCCCTATGAGGTTGAAATATTAAATGCAACCAACCATTCGCCAAAGGGTGTAAATGTTTCACAAATATTCAGACGAAGAGATAAGAGGGCATTGCCGACAGGTACTTGAGACATTGGAGTACTGGCTTAAGTAATCCTGCCAATCTCAAAAAAAATAAACACCCTTATTGCTGCTTGTAATTTAAGCTTATCCCGGTAAATTTTCTTACCGGAAATACAAACATGTATTTGCGCCGGTCTGCCTCGTCGCCCCCCCTAGGGATTCCTTCTTAACCCTTTTTCGCTTTCTTATTCTTAACCCTTTATTATGAAAATTTATATCTGTTCAGGAGCAGTAATGCTTATGATGTTGCTCCACGTCAATGTTTTATTATTTGCGCAGACTGGAAATTATGCTGCAGGATCCCAGGCTGGCACAGGCAACACCGGCAGCTACAACACCTTCGTCGGTGTTCAATCCGCCAAGTCTGCCAACAGTGCTTTTTACAACTCATTTTTCGGATATCAATCGGGCTTCTCTAATAAAAGTGGAGGGTACAATGTCTTTATCGGAAGTTTAACAGGGTATAACAACACTACTGGTGCCACGAATACCTATGTCGGATTTCATTCAGGAAGGTTTAACACAACGGGCGGCGGGAATTCTTTTTTTGGAACCCTTACCGGATATTATAATACGGCCTCTGGCAACTCATTCTTCGGAGGTAGTGCAGGATTCAGTAATACCACTGGCGCCAGCAACTCATTTTTTGGAACGGCCTCCGGTTCACAGAATAATACAGGATACAGCAACTCTTTTTTCGGATACCATTCCGGCATGAACAATACTACCGGTAACAGCAATACCTTCGTTGGGAATGACTCCGGATTAAAAAATCTTGGCGGATACGGAGATACGTTCATTGGCCACGAGGCTGGGCTTCAAAATACATACGGCGCATCGAACACCTTCATAGGCCGCAACGCGGGCAGCCTCAATACCTTTGGAAATTATAATTCGTTTATCGGCGCTTATGCTGGAACGAGGAATACCAACGGCCAGTCCAACGTGTTTGTTGGCTCGGAATCAGGCTACAATAACGGATCAGGATCAAACGGAACTTTTATAGGCGGAGGCGCGGGATTCAGCAATTCATCAGGCGCCAACAATATCTTTGTTGGATTCTTTGCCGGAAGGAGTAACTCCACCGGTAACAATAATATTTTTATCGGTAGCGAAAGTGGCAGATCCACAGTGGATGGCGTGCAAAATATTTATGTAGGCAGCAAGGCGGGTTTCTCAGCCATTGCCACCACGGAGAATTCGATGTTAGGGAATACGGCTGGACAGAATACCACTACCGGATCCAGGAATACTTTCATCGGATCAGGCGCGGGGTTGATCAACACAACGGGCGCAGAAAACAATTTCATTGGCCGTTCTTCGGGATCCAAAAATACAACCGGGTCCGGAAACAGTGCATTGGGCCATCTTGCAGGTCCTTCGGTCGGTGGCCTGGTAAACGCCACAGCCATTGGCCACAGAGCCTACGTCAGTGCACCGAACTCACTGGTCCTGGGTTCGGTCGCCGGTATCAACGGGGCAGCTACTACCATAAAGGTAGGCATCGGCACCAATGCTCCGGCCTATCTTTTGCATGTTAATGGTGTGGCTGCGAAGCCAGGAGGCGGTAGCTGGACGGTTGCATCCGATAAACAACTGAAACAGGAGGTCGTTACCTATGATGAAGGACTCATGCAGGTAATGCAGATTCATCCGGTATGGTTCCGGTATAATGGTAAAGCCGGATTACCTACGGATAAACGGTATGTCGGCGTCATTGCCCAGGACATGCAAGTGATCGCACCGCATACAGTATCTGAATTTGTGTATAATGATTCCACCGGAAATCAGGAACGATATCTTGACTTCGATGGGAGTTCAATTTCCTTCATGCTCGTAAATGCCGTAAAAGAATTAAAACTACAAAACGATGTCCTCCGTCAGGAAATTACGCTTATGAAGCAGTTACTGGGCCAGCAAGTAAAAACGGAAACTGACGCCCAGCTATATCAAAACTACCCGAATCCATTTGGGAACGCGACCATTATCAAATACTATGTTCCCGAAGAAGTGACTACTGCGGAGCTGAAAATTTATTCTGTTACCGGGCAGGAGGTTTATCAAAGACAGATCCTGCAACGCGGAGAAGGAAGCCTCGAGGTCTCGCATCAAGCGCTTTCAGAGGGAACTTATATTTATAATCTAGTAATTGATGGTACAGTAGTTGATAATAAAAAAATGATCTTTAAGCGCTGATGCCAATAGTCATAAAGCGGTATTTAATTTACAGCGCTGCATAGATACGATGAGTGACTTCTCACAAACGCAAGAAGCCACTCATTATTGGCTACTGAAACCACCTCCATTAATAATTCTACTTTGATGGTGTGAAAACCCACCTTCGATCAACGACCAGCACACCTGTCTTCTCCGGGAAAGGAAATAAATACATATCCTTCATCCAGTTAAACTTCTGGTTATTGTATCTGTCAAAAAAAATCCTTATCATTTACCTGTTTTACTAACCAACACCTTCCGGAACTGTTATGGTCATTTTGTATGCAGATGATGATGAGGATGATAGACTAACTTTTGCGGATATGCTTCAGGAAATCGATCCCCAGATAAAAC
>JBDSIM010000100.1:0-4722 GCA_039917935.1 Cyclobacteriaceae bacterium
ATATAGTTCTTCCGCTGGTCGGGGTGCTGCGAACCATTCCATTTGGATTGTATTTAGCGTGCCACTATCTCTTTGTCTTAGAATTTCCCGCATCACGGGTTGTTGTATGCGGTAAGTGATATTCTGATACGCCGCTAATTCAGGATTATAATTTCGCACATACCTGAAATGCCTGTCACGCACAGACCTTACACGATCCACTGGAACGTCCATTCTATCGCGGGCACCGAATATATATTTACGCGACGGCACTTTATACTTTCCCTCGAACGCCTGACCCTGCATGTATGCTGGTGGTTTTATTCCGGCCACGGAGAGCGATGTTGGTCCCAGGTCGATAAGGGATACAAGATCAGAGACTATTGTTCCGGAATTTTGTTTGTGAGGATATCGGATAATTAAAGGTACACGAAGGCCGCGGTCGGTGATTTCGCGTTTATAAAAGGGAAGACCATCCCCGTGGTCAGACCAGAAGAAAATAATCGTATTGTCCAGTTGACCCGCATCCTCCAGCTCTTTTAGTTTTTGTCCGACCCAGTCATCCATTTCTGAAATATTTGTATAGTGTCGCGCGATGTCTCTTCTCACGCTGTCAGTATCCGGATAAAACGGGGGCACACTAACTTTTGAGGGATCAACCCGTAAAGGTCTTTTTGACCGCTCCCAGATTTGCGATTCATGGGTAATCATGCAATTAAATACCGCGAAAAAAGGTTGTTTTTTATCTCTGTTTTTATAGTGCGCCGTGGTGTTGTTTTCATCCCAAATAGTGGGTGTTGATTCAAACTGGTAATCTGTTTTTGAATTGTTCGTGCAAAAGTAGCCATGAGCCCTTAGGTATTCAGGGAAGGCTTTCACATACGGCGGTGGGACAATAGAATAATTTTTGGGAACACCTTTTACCTCAGGATAGATATTAAACGTGCGCATGTTATGTCCCCCGACTGCGGTCTGATACATGGCTGTGATTACGGCGCAACGGCTCGGCGCACAGACGCCGGCTGTAGAAAAAGCATGGGTATACATTACCCCTTCTTTTGCTATGCGGTCGATGTTAGGGGTGGGGATGGTATGATCGCCATAGGCACCCAGGCGGGGACTCATGTCTTCAACCGAAAGCCAGAGAATGTTTGGTTTACCTGAATTTCCCTGACAATAAGAAACGCCGCACTCGATCAGAAGAAAGGTGGCAACGATATAAACTATTTTAGCTGACATTTTTTTCGTTCCTGAAATCCGTTGGGATTTTTGTGTGCAGGGAAAGTTTGGCAACGCCTTTTTGTCGCAGCCAAAATTTTCACCAGCGCGCAGTGAAAATTAAGAAAACATTCTGTTAAAAAGTATTTATCTGCTAGTTTAGTATGTAGCCTTAACATCCAAGGCAAAAGATTATGGCCGGCTCCCGCAGAAATTTTCTCAAGAAAAGCGCTTCCCTCACCGCACTTTCCTCCATTAGTATAACCCGCCCTTCGGTTTCGGATGTGTTTTCTTACTCGAAAGAGGCTAACATTCAGTTGTGTATGGCTTATTTTTTTGGCTTGCAGGAAAGAAAATTGGAACTGTCCAGGCAAATGGGCGTCACAGGGGTGGTGTCACCTTCCAGTCCAGGGATGTTGGGCATGCGGGACACGCCACCCTGGACGCTGGAAGCGCTTCAGGCAGTAAAAGATGCCTATAACAAACGGGGAATGCAATGGAGCGTTTTGGAAGGCACCCCGCCATTGGATAAAGCAAAATTGGGTATAGCAGGCAGAGATGAAGAAATAGAAAACTTCATCACCCTTATGCGGAATATGGCAAAGATAAAACTCGATGTCATATGTTACAACTGGATGC
Organism: Cyclobacteriaceae bacterium; assembly: GCA_039917935.1. Classification (GTDB taxonomy): domain Bacteria; phylum Bacteroidota; class Bacteroidia; order Cytophagales; family Cyclobacteriaceae; genus Chryseosolibacter. The sequence goes on from JBDSIM010000100.1 coordinate 1,837, forward strand.
CAGTGATCAGTTGGGCAAGAACCGATCTGGCGCGGAAAGGCAGGGGCGGTGCTTTGGTTACTGCTTTTGATATTGAATCAGTAAAAGACCTTCCGCTAACAGAGCATGGTGAGGTCACTGAAGAAACCATGTGGAAAAATATGGAATATTTCCTAAAAGCTGTTGTACCTGAGGCTGAAAAGAATGGAATTAAACTGGCCCTCCATCCGGATGATCCTCCGGTACCAAAAATCCGTGGCATAGCCCGCATCATGAGGACGGCGGATGCTTTTAAAAAACTTATTGATCTTTATCCCAGTCCTAACAACGGACTGACCCTGTGCCAGGGTACATTTGCGACGATGGGGGAGAACATACCCTCGGTAATCAAGTATTTTGGCAAGCGAAATAAAATCTTCTTTGTTCACTTTCGTGATATTCGGGGGGACAAGTGGAATTTTGAAGAAACTTTTCATGACGAGGGAAAGACGGATATGTATAAAGCCATGAAAACTTATTATGAAGTGGGCTTTAACGGGCCCATGCGACCGGACCATGTCCCTACCGTTGCAGGGGATAATAATGATCATCCGGGTTATAGCGAACTGGGTACGCTCTTTGCGATTGGTTACATGAAAGGACTGATAGAGGCTGCCGGGAAGGAAGTCTGAGTTTTTCTACTGAGTTCATCAACAACTTAGGAAGTATGAGGATTATATAGCATGCTCAATGGCTATTGTAAGAGAAGCATTTGCCCGAAATGATAACTCTGATGGTTTGTTCGATTCAGAATAACATTCAATTTATTGCGATGAGGTTCTCTGGTGAAATCTTCCACGGAAACGCTGTTGTGTCTGGAGAACCATTCGTCCGGTGTCATTTTTGAAAAATGTTCATTCAGTTTTGAATTTACCTGATGCCAGTATGTCTTAAGGTGGGCGGGGGAGGGGAAAGCCAAACCAGATTTGTCAGGAGTATCAACAAAAATTTTTCCAAGTTCAGGATACAAATTCGGACCTAAACCAAAAAGAGGGAACAGGTTGTCGTTAATCGCAATGAGGTGACCGAACAAATAAGTACCCGTATTTTTTCCAGGGGCAATTTCTCTTGCCAATCCTTGATCCCCGATTTTATCAACAAGCTTCGTCACTGTGTCGTTATAGGTCTGCCATGCACTTAGCGCCATCTTCACAAATAATTTTTTGGCCGATGCCTCATCTGTTTCTGTTGACATTTTCATTTTGGGTGATGATTTAAGTAAAGTTAAACGTTTTATTTAATTGGCATGAACTTTCTAAAAACGTCGTTTAATTATTCCATTGGTGTGACCGCTAGTTCTGGATTTTATTTGGAATAATTTACTTCCTATGCGCCGTTAAGTAGGGATCATTTTCTGTTTTTCGGTTGAAGCGCTGAAAGGCTGATGAAGCCGGAAAACCACAAAGTGATTTTACTGGATTAGGCCGATCGAATGACATGAATGATTAGAATTGATGCCACTGGTTGATGAACCGGCTTAACCTGCGAGCGGTTTGCCCAATCGATGACCCACTAATGTGGAATTATCCTACAGTATTAACCGGCTTTTGATTTTCGTCATGATCGTTATGCAACTGACAGGCAGCTTCTTAAAAAATAGAGGCGGGGTTTGGTACAGGCTTCGCAATACCATTGGAAATTAAATTGAAGTTCACCTAAATAAAATAGACATGAAAAAAGTAATGTTAGCAGTATGTTTGATGTTTGGTGGTGCCGCTCTTGTGAATGCTCAGGAAAAGGTAATTACGCCAACAGAAACTCAACCGGCACAGGATACACAGACGCAACCACAGGATCAGGATAAAGATGGTCAGGAAATTGCGATCAGTGAATTGCCTGAGGCTGTGACGGCTTCTTTAGAATCACAGGATTATTCAGGATGGACTGTAGGACGTGCCTACAAGAAAATTCATGCACAACATGATAATATGGAAGTATTTGTAATTGAGCTGAAAAAAGGAGCCGAAATTAAGAAGGTAAAATTCGACAAAGACGGTAGTAAGCTTGATGATGACAAAACTAAGGATGATCAGAATAATTGATTTATCCATTGTAGTTCGGGCAATATTATAGTAGGCTGAACATATGAGGTGCCATGAAAGTGGCACCTTTTTTTTTGCGTTCATAAAAGTGTTCTTTCCCTCAGTCGAATTCTCTTCTGCATCAAGCAGTAAATTCCAATAGATTGTTCCTTACAAACAAATAAATTATTTTTGGGCCTTATGAATTTTGAGCCCCTTAATAAGAGCCTTGAAGGCGAGATTTTAACTGACGAGATTTCGAGGCGATTGTACGCTACAGACGCCTCAGCCTACCGCGAAATTCCCATAGCGGTTGCCTTCCCAAAAACAGAAGAGGATCTCGTTAAGCTTATTCAGTTTGCGCGGCTAAACAAAACTTCCCTGATCCCACGGACCGCCGGAACCTCCCTGGCGGGCCAGGTAGTGGGGGCTGGAATTGTCGTGGATGTTTCCATCCACTTTAACCAACTTATTGAGATTAATGCAGGGGAAAAATGGGCGATTGTGGAGCCGGGAATCGTCCGGGATGATCTCAATCAAGCCTTGAAGCCCCATGGATTTTATTTTGCACCCGAAACTTCTACCGCGAACAGGGCCATGATCGGCGGTATGATTGGCAATAATTCCTGTGGTTCTAATTCTGTCATCTATGGCAGCACAAGGGAACATTTGCTTGAGGTTAATGTGCTTCTTTCAGACGGTAGTAAAGTGCAGTTCGGTCCGGTTAAACCTGAGGAATTTTTTAGAAGGGTTAAGCACCAGGATAGTCTTGAGAATTCTTTGTACGGACATATTTATGGGGTTTTAGCGAATGAGGAAAACCTGCGTGAGATTGAGAAAGAATTTC
>JBDSIM010000101.1:0-21505 GCA_039917935.1 Cyclobacteriaceae bacterium
GAAAGATTTGGAAAAATTCCTGAAGGACTACATCACAATATATAACCAACAGTGTGGGCCGTTTACCTGGACCAAAGGACCGGAAAGACTTAAGCGAATTATTCAATTAACGAGGAAGTTTCAAAAAGAAAAGATGTACACTTATTAATGCGACAATTCACTAGTTCTTTGGTGGCAAGAAAAGTTTTCCACGGAGTTCTTCCATAGCAGTACTTTCCTGTGTGCGTCCCTGCTCGTTGTACTCACTGATCCATTGATCGAGATCAGCCTGCAGAGACTCTAGTGAATCATAAAGCTTCTTTCGGAATGCAACGGCATAGCACTCATCCTGAATGGTCCGGTGGAAACGTTCACTGATACCATTACTCTGCGGACTCTTAACCTTTGTCTTAGCGTGATCAACATTTTCGATTCTCAGGTAAAGTTCATATTCATGATATTCTGCCTTACCACAATACTCGGTCCCACGATCTGTTAGCATACGCAGCAAAGGAATCTTCTGTTCTTCTAAGAACGGCATCACCTTATCGTTGAGCATATCAGCCGCAGTGATGGCATTCTTCCGATCATAAAGTTTAGCAAAAGCAACTTTCGAATATGTATCGATGAAAGTTTGCTGATAGATTCTGCCAACACCTTTGATGTTGCCGACATAGTAGGTGTCATGAGATCCCAAATACCCTGGATGTTCTGTTCAATCTCACCTGAAGCTTCGCGCTTTTCTCGCTTGCGCTCCATGGCTATCATTTGCGCTTCTGTAAGAATCAATCCTTCCTGGGCAACTTTTGCTTCCAGTGCAGCTAATCGCTTCAAGAAGGTCTCCATATCGTGACGTTGCCAAACACAACGAACACCGCACGGAGAAATAAATACACCACGCTTACGAAGCTCATTGGACACGCGTACTTGACCTAGAGCGGGTTGCTCAATGGCCAACTGAACAACAGCTTCCTCGACCTCTGGTTCAACGCGATTTTTGGGAATAGCTTTTCTACGGCTGACTTCTTTCAAAGCCAATTCTCCACCGGTATCATAAAACTCTTTGATTTCTGTAAAAACAGTCGCGGGAATAACCCATCATGTGACATGCCTGGCTGACATTACCTAAATGTTCAGCTAAAATCAATTGACGTACAGGACACTTTCAAGAAAAAACTAAATATCAGCTTCAGGAATTATAGAATTTTCGGAGCGTGCAACCCTGAGTTCGCGTATAAGGCCATAAGTCTTGAATCGCACATGGGTGTTATGCTTCCCTGCAATGTTGTGGTACAAGAACATAAGAATGGAGAAGTTGAGATTCAACGATCAATCCACTAGAAAATATTGGCAGTGCATTCAGCACAACGCAGCTCGCAGAACTAGCCAACGAAATAGGGAAACAGGCTTCGTTCAGCTATTGACGATCTACATCGTGAAAAAACCTGAAGAACACTGTGAAGCTCTGCCTACAGAATCAGGACAGGGGAATTGTTCAGCTCCAATGCAGGGTTAATGCAGGGTTAAACTGAAGGCTAACGCAACACCAACACCTTTGCGCCACGGACGTGCTTATGTTTCAAATCCAGGAGCGCTTCATTGGCCTTCTCAAAAGGATATACCTCGACCTCCGGGCGAATTCGCATATCCGCTGCGATCTGCAGAAACTCTTCGACATCTGTCCTGGTTATGTTGGCTACAGTTTTAATCTCTTTTTCCATCCATAAGTGCTCCTGATATTTAATGTCGAGGAGAGCGTGTTGATCGTTTGACTCCTTCCTTATCGCATTAATAATGAGTCTTCCTCCTGGTTTCAAATGGAGCAAGGAGCCTGTCACGGGAGTCCACGCTGGCGTTGTATCTATTATGGCGTTGGCTTTTTCGGGTGGTTGATCATTACTATTTCCAGCCCAATCTGCACCAAGTTGAATCGCAAAATCTCTCTCCTTTATGTCTCGTACAAATACAAAGATCTTTGATTTGGGGTAAAGGTATTTCGCTAGTTTCAAAACAAGGTGACCTGAAGCACCAAATCCTGTAAGACCTAAAGTCATTCCATTCCTCATCCCGGTCAGCTTCAGTGACCGATATCCTATTGCTCCAGCACATAGCAGCGGAGCGGATTCAACATCGGTAAGGACGGCTGGAATCTTGTAGGCAAAGTTTTCATGAATCGTTATGTACTCAGCATACCCACCATTTCTATCTCTGCCTGTCGCCTGAAATTTTTCGCAAAGATTCTCTAATCCCGACCTGCAATATTCACACCTACTACATGACGAGTATATCCAGGCTACGCCCACTCGCTCGCCTCTTCTAAATCGTATTGCCTTTTCTCCGATTTCCACAACAACTCCGATCACCTGATGACCCGGTATGATAGGGTAAACCGGGGGTGCTGTTCGTCCTTCAATTTCGTCAAGTTCCGTGTGACAAACTCCGCAGCAGGATACTTTGATCAAGATTTCATTTGTATCAGCGATGGGAATTGAAACTTCTGACAACTCCAATGGAGAAGTCTCTTGTTGAAGATCATACACCTTATTTAAGACCCAAGCCTTCATAGCAGAGTTGTGTTGTTTCCAGGTTTAAAGATAATCAACCCTGGCAACCCGAAGCCGCTTGGTCAACGTGTACATTCTAGAAATGCCCGTAGCAATCTCGACACTTTCAATCTTTCTGTTGCCGATCTTTTCAAGGTACATCATCAAAGCACGCAGGCTATTTCCATGGGCAACAATAAGGACATTCTTTTCCATGCTTCAGCAAGGGCTCAATACTCTTTTGGTAGTACGCGATAACCCGTTTGTAGGTACCTTCAAGGCTTTCTCCTCCGGGTGGCCTGGCGGCAAACCCTCGCCTCCACGTATGAACTTCTTCTCGGAATACTTAGCAGCTGCTTCTGTTTTATTCAATCCTTGCAGTCCCCCATAGTTACGCTCGTTCAGCGCACTGCTTTGAACAACCAGCACCTGGTTCTTCGGAATCCGCAATTCCTCCAATATCAAGTCCAGCGTTTCATGAGCTCGCCTGAGGCCGGAGGTAAATATGTTATCGAATATAAGATGCTTCTTCCGCAATTTTCTGCCCGATACTTTCGCTTCCTTCCTTCCATAGTCAGATAGTGAAATATCAAGCTGACCTGTGAATCGATTCTGCAAATTGTATTCTGACTGTCCGTGTCTTATAATTACCAGGTAAGGCATGTTATGCAATCGCTGGCCGAACGCCCATCAACTCTGCGAGTTCATGCTGGCCACGATCGCTTTGTGTATGAGAAGGAAACTCGCTTTCGATTTTTATCGCGGACGAAACAATTTTTTCTCTCAACGTTTTACCAAATAGCAAAGCATGAATCTTATAATAATTTCGAAAGCTTTCCAGCGCTTCGGATGAACTCGTCAAGTTGTCGACTGCATACCGGATCCCAGCGTGAATACAATCTACAAGATGCAGGTTCAAAGTAACGTCTTCAGTCGACACTGGCCTCCATTCTTTCTCTATGATATCTGTCAGTTTGATCCGTTCTGCTGGTGAAAGATGTCCATTTCCCCTGGATGCAAAGGCAAAAAAAAGAAAACCAATATGTTCATAATATTTTCAAAGTTGACTTTCATAGTGCCCTGGTTAAATGCGTGCGTTTAGAATCAACAGAAATCCTCCCATAAGGATGGCAGCAATGAAGAAAGCAATGGCTACAGCTGTGATGAAATACCGGAGATGCAATCCCTTTACAAAAGGTTCCGACAGCTCGTGCGAGTCACGCATTTTCATAAGGGGTAGAATTAAATGATTATACCTCCAAGGTTTCGGCCGATGCTCTCTCTGTTTCTTTTGATTTTTTTACCTTTCCGGAAATAGTTTTGAGCAACTCGTTAAATTTCTCACCAATTTTTTTGTTGATGGCGTCTGCGAGGTCTTTGCTTTTTTTCGAAATGTTTTTTCTCAAACGATCACCTTTATCTGGTGAAAGAAGGACTCCGATAACGGCTCCGGCAGCGATTCCCGCTACCACACCTAGAATGGCTTTACCTGTTGTCATGGACGTAACGTTTTATTGAGAGCAAATTAGGCTACCAGCGATTGCAAGTCGATGACGATTATCATGTCTGCTAAAGAGTTTTGTCAGATAGAGAATAATCAGCCATTAAGTGTAGGTACTTCAATAGTTGATCAGCATGAAAGGCAAATTCATTGTCATTTTCCACCTGAGATATTGCCAGCGCATGCACCTTGACACGGATATTTGCGCGCAGGCTTTTAAAATAGTTTAGAATGGCTTCATCCTCCTTAACCTCAAATGTACTGAACTCGGAATTGTATTTGGATAATAGCTTATCTGACAGATCCTTTTTTCCATAGGCTTCGAGATCCATACACAAATATGCGATCTCATATAAGACGTCTATTTGACGAAAGGCGTCATTGAATTCAATGCAATCGAAAATCACAGGGTTTTGATACAGGAATATGTTTCCAGTGTGAAGGTCGCCATGTACATCACGCTGGTAACCACAAGTTATCCGCTCCTGAAGTCGCTTCTGGTAACTTCTTAAAAATCCATTACTCCAGCGAATACAATCCCTGAGAACATCAGCATAGGCAACATCAGTGCTCCGAATAATAATGCTTTCATAATGGAGGATGTCATTGAACAAAGCTTTAGCTTCAGCTATTTTGAATGGCTTATAAACTGGCTCACATTGCCTGTGAGCTGCAGCAATTGTATTTGCCAGCGAGACAATCAGATCACCATTTACTTCATCAGCTTCAAGCATCTTATCCATTCGCCTGGCAGTACTCATCCTTTTCATTTTGACAGTGTAGTCAACCACCTTGCCATCTACTCCGCCCATAATATATTTATTCTTCGATGACCGGATTGGAACAACTGAAACGTATATATCTGTAAATCGCTTATTAAGAACAATTTCCCTTTCGCAGAACATCCGTCTTTTGCGCAAGCTTGAAAAATCGAGAAAGGAAAGCCGTAATGGTTTTTTGATCTTATAGACAAATCTTCGGGTAAGGATCACCCAGGAAATATGAGTCTCTTCTACTTTTCCATGCAGCTCATGTGCCAAGAAAACGACCTCACGTTCTTTCATAGTTGAGAATATAGTCCTCTCCCTGTTTCAACATATCTTCAATGTTATTATCTCTCGACTCTATGGTTAAATGGGGAATATCAATTGGCTGGAATTGATCCCTGATTTTTTCGTAAACTTTAAAGTCTGCTTCGCTGTTCTCGCGTGGACCAGCAATTCGTTTTTTTATCAAGTCCTCTGCTGCATATATCCATAAAAGGCAAAGCGGTTGCGAGAGACTTTTTGCGAGTTCAACAAGAATCGTCCGCATGTCTCGATGAGAGAATGTTGCATCTATAACAACAATCCTGGAAAGCTTCAATTCCGATGAAGCCATTATTACCAACTCCTTATAGACGGCAAGCTTGTCTTCTAGGCTATGTTTCCCCAATGCATGCAAAGTTTTGCGCACTTTATCACTGCTGATACATTGAGCTTTAATTCTTTTGGCAAGCCTGGAAGCAAAGTAGGTTTTACCAGAGCCTGGAAGTCCACCGACCAAAACTATCATACTGTTTCTTCAGAAAAAATCATTCCCCGCATCATTCCCAGTCGATCAGCTTCTTCACTTTCTCTGAATGGAAAACTTTCTCAGTGATCTTGAATACTTCTGCCTTTACATTTCTGAATGCCTTAGCAAAGGAAGCAAACTCAGACTCAAGCTTTTCATGCTCACTCTTATATTTCTGAGCGTTATGTGCAAAGGGGTTCTCAACTAAAGCTGCGATGTGCCGGCCATGAGTTTCAACTTTCTTCACCAAGGAATTTCGATCATTCTCCAGAGCGATGACATGCGGTACCCTAGTGCTTGTTTGATCGATATTCTTTTCAAGGAGTCTTGCTGTTGATCGTCCAAAATTAAACATTGCCGATCCTCCGGTAGATGGGTCCCGAGCGCTCATCATTAACCTGAAAACAAAAAATATGACAACCACTGGAAGCAACCATCCAAGAAGATCGTTTATTCTGTTCGTCTCTTCATAGCTGACGCCTATCTTTTGTGCATCCGGAATATCTTTCTGAGCCTCATCCAGCTTTCTTTTAAATGTTTCAATTGATCCGATGTTGAAAGTGTAATGAGCTCCGGGATTAAATCCTTCACTTGAGAATGGTGATTTAAGTACGTTGCTAAATGCAATATCATTCATCACCGACTTTTTGATGTATATCCGGACTGTTTCCTTATTCAGAACAACAATCTTATCAACAGCATTTTTTCTTAGAATTTTCAATTCAAAGTCCTTCCACGTTGTCTCCTCAGGGGAAGGAATAAATTTTCCAACCGAGGCGACAATAATCATCCCGATGAACAGAAATAGAAAAATCCATAGACTTCTCTGGCGAAGAAATTTCGATGGGGGTTTGTTACTTTCTTTTGGCACGATGTCAATAATTGATTAGGTCATAAATGTGGCATTCCTGATAACTTTCAACCATGATCATGGTCGTGTGATTGTATGACTTATGTCATGTAGAAAGGATAGAGTCATTAAGATGATATAAATCAGATGTTTCAAGGACAATTGTCATTTAGTGTTCCTTCCAGGTTTTAGTTTTTTGTGTAACCCATAAACTAATCCCTTATGAAAAACAACAAAGATCTACTTAAAGACGTACAAGACGCCTTAGCCAAAGACGTGTCATTTAAAAATTGCCTCGCAAGCATTTATGTGCTAATCAACGATGGAGCGGTTATTTTAGCAGGTTCAGTCGATACTGCACAATTAAAGAACGTTGTGAGAAAAATAGTTAGTGCTGTTCCCGGAGTAAACCTCCTTATTGAGGATCTGAAAGTTGAGTCAATTCCTTCTCACCGCCTTGGTGTTCAAATTGACTGGGCAAGCGGAAGAATGGCGTTAACCCAATAGATCAAATGGAAAATAATAAGCTTAAATTCAATCATCCATATCGATTGGATTATTCATTGCTCTCACAGGATATCGCAAATGCTAAGCCGCAATGAAATGACAAAGATCATCACAATGGTTGATGATTGTTATCAGCTTTCATTCTCAGACAATTGATATTAGGATTATGATTACTATTGAAAAAAAATACTTTAAAGAAAAAGATGCTCGATACATGATCACCAAACAGCAATCCCTCATAAACGAAGACAGCAATTCAGCTGGATGACACCGCGATTTATTATGGATTGAATTCAGTGCTTGATTTTCCGCTCTATCACGTACTGGCTGATGTAATCTTGGGCAAGTCGACCCCGGAAAAACTAATTGAATGATATGAATCCTTGCGTAAGAATGCAATGTCTCGAGGAGAATTTGGAGAATTCCTGGTAACGTTTATAGACAATCATGATCAGGTCGGCCAGAATCCAAAAAAAACGATTTGGTCACGATGCCAATGAATCTCAAATCATTGCAGGAATGGGTTTCTTGTTGTGCGCACTTGGTACTCCCTGTATTTACTATGGCACCGAACAAGGATTTCAAGGCGGTGGTGACGGAGATTGGAGTGTTCGCGAAACAATGTTCAGTCTGCGGGATGGTACCACAAACGTCTTAAATAAAAACAACCCTATCTACAAGGAACTAGCGATCCTTGCCAACATCAGGGAAAGCAAAGCAGTGCTGAAATTCGGAAGGATGTACATGCGTGAATCATCTCATGATGGAAAGAACTTCCAGCTTCCGGGAACCCCCGATTGCATGCTCGCATTCTCCAGGATCTTATATGACGAAGAGATGCTCATTGTTTATAACGACTCCTTATCCAGCGATGACGAAGAATACATTGGAGTCGACAGGCATTTAAATCCCGAAGGCTCTGTGTTTAGATTCTGTTATGGTGGAACAGGAAAAGTACATGTTTTAAAAAACGAAGATGGCATCCGCCACTTCATCAAACTTAGGCTCAAACCAGGTCAATTTGTTATTCTCTCAAATAAAATGTCACACAATATCTGATCATGACAAATATCCTGTAAAGGACTAACGTTCATCATACTTCTCACATCGCTCCTGAAGTACTTTTAACAAACGAATAAGCCATGAAACGTCTGTTAATAATTTCAGCATTGGCAATCCTGGCAGAATGCAGCCCACAAATAAGAGTATTCTCGGATTACGATCCTGACTATGATGTCTGGACTTATAAAACATTCGATTGGGGGCAGACGGTGAATATTGAAGCCGGCAAAAACCCACTTCACTACAATGAACTGAATGATAAGCGCATTAAAGAAGCGGTTCGTCAACAGATGACATCTCGTGGATATGAACTCACATCGGACAACCCAGATCTGATCCTTCATTACCACATTATCGTTGACAACCAGTCTGTAATCACCACTGAGCCTTATGGATATCGCTACAGCCCATACTGGATGCGCACGCAAACAAATGTCTACTCATATAGAGAGGGAACTCTGATCCTGGACCTTATGGATAAGAAAACAAACAATCTCATATGGCGCGGCTGGGCGGTATCCGCTATTGACGAAGTCGACCCTGAAAAAGTAGACGACCTGATCAAGACTGCGATTTCCCGGATCTTCAAAAAATTTCCCAAGACCCAAAAAAAGATTCAGACTTCAAAAGAAGTAGCCTTAAACTGATTTGGTATGAAAACCAGGATCAACACACTCAATGATGCACTTGCCTTTATACTGCAAGGTTTACACTTCACCGAAACCAGATTGACGGAAGAATTCGGTTCATGCTCCAATCAGATGACTTCGGCACCCTTAAAAGGTGAAATCGACAATTACACGTCAAGTTCAAAGGACAAGCTGCTTAAGCTGGAAAGGGTATTCAACTATTTACTTAAAGAACCGATGACACGGACAAATGATGTCATCAACGATCTTATAAAAGAAACAAAAGAAATACTTGCTTCCACAACATCAACACATCTCAAAGATGTTCTTAGCATTGGCTGCGTGCAGAACATCAATGCATACAAAATATCAGGTTACAGATCCGCCTATATGTTCGCAGTGGAACTGGAGCCCGATACAGTGACTGACTTATTGCAGCAAATATTGGAATGGGAACTTGAAACCAGCAAGGTTCTACACAGGCTATCTATCGAAGAATTCAACAGATCACAACGTTCACCAAAATTGAAAGACTATGCTTGGGAAATTGACTGATCCACAGATCGACCATGTTTTATATAGCCAGTTTGTGGGCAGAATTGGATGCTGCACGGATGAAAAAATGTACGTTGTTCCCGTTACCTATGTCTACTATGACGGCTACATATACACACATTCCAAAGAAGGGCAAAAAGTTAAAATGATGCGAAAAAATCCAAAGGTCTGTTTCGAGGTTGACGTAATGGAAACCATGACCAATTGGAGAAGCGTAATCATCTGGGGAGAATATGAAGAGTTGAAAAGCGAGAAAGAACAACAAGCAGGTATGAAAATCATGCTCGACCGCCTTGCACCATTTATGACAAGCGAGACCGTTCGCCCTTCGCATAGTTCCTCGCATGCACCCGAGGTAGTCGAAAAAGGATTCAAATCCGTGGTTTACCGTATTCGGGTTATAGAAAAAAGCGGCAGGTACGAAAAATCATAATCAACACACACCAATCAATCAATTACATGCCTCTTGACTTTGATAAATTTGCAATGAAAGGAAATGAATTCCTTCACGTTCTTGAAAATAACCTCGAAACAAGTAACAGGGCACAAGCCGCCCGTATCCTGAGAAACACGTTCCGGGTATTGCGACATTCGAAGAATCGCTACAACTGCTATCACAACTTCCGATGGCCATCAAAAGTGTCTATGTTGATGGATGGAAACCAAGTGAGCACAAGAGGATCAAAACGGTTGACGACTTCCTTGTTGAGATAATTCAGGAGGAAGGGGATTTAGCATTGGTAGACTTTGGAAGCAAAGAAGATATTCTTGATTCTGTAAAAGCCGTCATCGATACCATGCGTTTGTATGTCAGCCCGGGCGAAATGAATCAAGCTCTGGCAACCCTCCCGCGCAGAATCCAAACCATCTTCGAAGATTCCGTCTGATATCGATGGATATAAAGTCGCTCCAGGTTCTTATCTAGAACGCTTGGCTTTTAATCAAGCCTTCTTTGATATTGTGCCGTAAACGTAATCCCACAAGGGCGAAGAAACCCCAAACACGATTTCGCCATTCTTATAGTGATGAATAGCGTGATTGATCCAAAGTTGTTTAAAAATGTTTTTCGGAGGAGCGTAAGCGTGAACGATGTAATGAACTGATAAGTACGCTGCATATCCCGTTAAAAAGCCTGGCATAAACGAAAATACCAGATTACCCAAAAACAATTTAAAAACAAGTAAAAGAATAGTGGCTATCGTTATGCTCAACAAAGGAGGCATGGCGAGCCTATCTTTATCTTTTGGAAACTCATGATGAACCCCATGAATAATGTACTGGAATTTCTTCCGGAACTGCGTGGAAACGGGTATATGAAAAAGATAACGATGGATATTGTATTCGACCCAGGTGAAGGCAATTAATCCAAGCGTGAACATCAACAGTGTCACCAACACCGAAAGTGAAGTATGAGTTACACTCCAGGAAGATAACGCTCCTCCGTAAATAACAAAGATTGTGACCGGTATTGAAATATGCGTTCTCGATAATTTTTCGAGTAAAGGCGAATTAAAAAGAAGCTTAGTTCCCTGGTGCTTGACTTTAGACTCTGTCATTGAAATCCTACTTATCATTTCAATTGCAATTCGTTTCTTGATTCTGCCAATAGTTGTTTAACCCCCGATTCACTTATCGGAAGGAATTCCGTAAAGTATTCACAGTCGGACTTGATTTCGTGGCCCATCCGTAAAAAGACAACCTGATCCGCTAATACCCCTACTGCTCTGATCGCTTCAGCCGAAACAAATGCTACAGCGACAATTATTCTTAGTGGCTTTTGCTTTTTGATGCTCCTAATACAAGCCCTCATTGTATTACCGCTTTTTAGGAGATCATCCATAATTATTACAGTCTTATACTTTAACGGAAGCGCCTTTAACGTATGGTGATAGTATTCATACTCGTGCCGAATCACATTTCTCAAAAGCGAGATCTGGTGACTGACATAATCCTGAGGAATATTGGTGCGATTGTCGTCAACAAATATCTCGTCTTTACTTATTGCACCGATCCGCTTAGTACTATCTCCAGGATGGATAAGTTTTTTACAAGGAAAAACATCGAGGGCAAGGTTCAACGCCTCTGAAATCGCGCTACCCACTATAACCCCATCTCTTGGAATGCTCAGAACGACAGCATCAGTATTTTCAAATTCACGCAACTTTTTACTTAAGAGCTGGCCAGCCTGACGGCTATCAAAAATCTTTGAATCCTGCGTTGTTGTCATAAATATTTTTTTTAAAACTAGGCATTGGTTCAATTAACCATTATGACACCGATCATCATCGTTTAGGACTTTAATCGGAAACATGACGTTTGTCATCAAATCGTATGTAACATGTCATTTGCTGCATCAGATTACATAGATACTTTAGAGCAACTAGATTCTTAACTGATGCCAGAAGTAAAATCAGAGATCAAATTCTTAAGGGGACCTCGGTCACGCTGGGAGGAACTTAAGTTTACCATCAAAGTACTGCTCGAATTTGTGAAAGGTTTCAGAGCTCTTCATTTTGTCGGACCGTGCATCACCTTCTTTGGATCTGCAAGATTCGATGAAAAGCGCGAATACTATAAAATGACACAGAGGGCTGCGGGTGAAGTAGCAAAACTTGGCTTCACTGTGATGACCGGTGGTGGTCAGGGGCTCATGGAAGCCGCAAACCGCGGTACGAAGGAAGTTGGAGGTCGATCTGTTGGTTGCAACATCGTGTTGCCAATAGAACAAAAGCCCAATGCCTACCTCGACAAGTGGGTTAACATCCGTTACTTCTTTGTTAGAAAACACTGCTTATTAAGTATTCCTTTGCATTCATCGTTGTTCCCGGGGGATTCGGTACGCTGGATGAATTCTTTGAAGCCTTGACTTTAACACTGACTAAAAAAATTCAACAGTTCCCGATTATTGTATTCGACAGCGCTTTTCACAAAGAGTTGCTTGAGCACATCGAATACATGAAACGCAAGCAACTATTTCCCCTCAGGATCTGAGCCTGATACTCGTAACTGACTCCATTGAAGAAGCTATGCAATTCATAAAAGACCAGAGTATAGCGAAGTACGGTCTTGTTGCAGGTCACAAGCCATCACCGTTAAGATGGCTATTTGAACGCGGTTAATTCAATTCAAAAACAGTATGAAATTTACAAGCAAACACCTGGTGTTTACGATCATTCTGATCATCGTTCTGATATCACTGGCAATTAAAGTTTGGGGCTGAAATTGGGTTATGCAGCGGGTTGTGGATTGAACATGATTTTGAATTCGCTCCCTTTACCCGTCTCGCTGATAACTTCAATCGACCCACCAAGGATATCAACGTAGTGTTTCATGAGGTGCAGGCCAAGCCCGGTTCCTTGAATGTTCCCTGCATTGGACGCCCTGAAGAAACGCTCAAACAAATGCTTTTGGTCTTCCTTGGAAATTCCAATTCCCGAATCTTTAACCGAAAGGTGAACGTTCGTGTTCACGACCGAAGTGACCTGTATCAACGACACTTCGCCTGAATACTTGATCGCGTTCGAGATCAGGTTGTTTATGATATTGCCCAATAACACCGGGTCAGATTGAACGATTTCATTTCCGGTATGATTATAGATGATTTTTTGCCCCGGTTTAACAGACGTTTTCAGATTGCCGCATAACGTCTCAAGAGTCTGTCGTAAATTAATCTCTTCAGTCTTTGGCTCTATTTTACCCTCCTCAATCTTTGTAAGCGATAAAAATTCATCCAGTACCGATGTCAGCAAATTTACGGATGCCTTGATCCTGGCAACATGTTTACCCACCTTCTCTTTGTTTTCACCATACGAATAATTATCAAGCAAGAATGCTGACGAAAGTATGGTAGTCAATGGAGTACGAAATTCATGAGATGCCAGTGTAACAAAATCAGATTTAAGTCGGTTGAGTTCCCGTTCGGAGTTTAGCGTTTCCGTAATTTTCAATTCAGCTTCTTTATGAACTGTCATGTCAAGAATAGCACTCATAAGACAGCGTTCTTCGTTGATCTCAATTAATTGCATCGAGATCGAAACCCAAATGGGGTCTCTTTCCTTTGGTGTTAATTGAACCTCGACATCTCTTGCCGTGCCTTGATTTTTTGCTCCTCTCACGATTTCGTTTCGCTGCGATGTGGACTGAAGTATTCCTAGCTGGATAGCCGTCTTTCCAATAAGTTCTGACTTACCATAATTCAACAATTCAGAATACGCATTATTGCAGTCCATGATTTCACCTGTATCAATCCGACTTATCACAATTCCCATGGGGCTTTCGTAGAACAGCTTAACAAAAAGCTCATTTGTCTTTTTCTGTTCATCCTGGGCTTTGATTCGCTTGTTGAAGTTGTAGCGTACAGAAAAGAAAGTGGCGGCCAGGAGAATTACAATTCCGTATAACAAAAGCCCAAAGGCCTTTTTAAAAGCTTTAATGCTGGCTTGATGCGCATCTTGTCGCTGAACCAGCAGGCGGCTTTCTTCCGCTTTGATCTGGTTGATAACAACCCGTATCTGTTCGCGATAATCAAAATTCGTTTTTACCCGAAAACGAAAATCGCCTGGGGTAGAATTCTCCTTCAAGCTTAAAGTCTCATTGCCAAATGAAATCAGGTTTTTAATCAAGATTTCCAGCGTGTCTATCCTTCGGCTTTGTACTTGATTGTCGATCGTGAGTTTTCTCAACTGATCAATAAGTGGAAGAATTTCTTCCCGGGCAGCAAGATATGGGCGGATAAATACCGAATCTCTGCTTATTAAAAATGCATTACTTTCCAATTGGATATCCTTGTACGAAGACGAAATTTTGTTTGCCTGTTCAAGCACCACGTGCGTATGGCGCACCAATTCTGCGGTTTGGTTTGACGCACTGTTGTTCTCATACGAAACTATTCCAAGCACCGCTATCGAAGCGACTAGCGCAGCGAAAAGAATTCCCAGAATGACCTTAAATGAAACCATAAAGCGTAAAACCTAAAGCACTTCCTTGTAAAAATAAACGGACCTATGCTCCAAGCCAATGACTTTTGTCAGTCAGTCAATTTTTCGGCTAGCCTGAATACTCCATCATTTCCTGGACGGACTTTGCTTTAACACCCGCGCGCATCCGGTATCCCACATCCGTTAAAACGCTCATGTAGTTCATGAAAGCTTCGTAAGGCGAGCTGTATGGGCTGAAGTATGATGTACACCTCCATCACTTCCCTTCTTAGTCGACATATAATAAAAATGGTCACTAGTCTGAAGATACCTGTACTTCCAAAGCAAATGCATGTCAGCAGATTTGGCGGCCAAAGGAAATAGTTTCTTCAGACTTTCAAAGGCATAACTTTGCATATCATTACCAAGCCAGGCCGATAAATCTCTTTCGTGATCTGCCCAGGAAATCGGCTCGGCAATTGACAATTTGCTTTGAGTTTTCATTTGCGCCACCGCTTCACCTGGATTGGTCATTTTAAATTGCTTCTCACGTGAAAGACTTTTCAAAAGCGATTCCATGAATTTAAAAATCCCTGTTTCACGTTTTTGATGTTCCCGAAACGTCTCATAGTCCATACCGAGGGAAATAAAATTATCACCATTTGTCACGTGCTTCATCCAACTGAGAAAGGTTTCCTAAGCCTCCTGAAAATATGCGGAGGAAATTCCCATCCAAACATCAACACTGTAATTGGCGTCATGAACCTGCTGTTTTTTTGTCAAGATCCAAAACTTGCCGACCTCCGTACATGATCAATTGGCAATCGGCAAATGATCTTTGTCATCCTTTACCTCAGAGGGTCTCAAAAGGCAAGGTTAGTCCATGAACACCTTGGTAAAAAAAAGCTGAATAAGGAAAATCAAAATGACGATGAGTGAAAGGAACATCAGTGCCATTGCGAAAGGTCCCGAAATGAGCCTGGTAAAATAAAAGATCAGCACAGTCACAGCTAAGATTAGCTTGACGATCGTATCCGCAGTTTTGAGATTTTTAGTCATACGAGTATTGTTTACCGTAATAGCTTCTCGAGCTTGACCTTGTTAATCACTTTCAAACCTTCCAGGGAGATTTCGATTAGCCCTTCATCTTTGAAATCCACAAGGGTTCGATTCAATGACTCGGTTGCAGTTCCCACGATATTTGAAATATCTCTTCTGGCAATCTTGATGATTGAATTCTTTTCATCCAGAAAGTTCTGATTTATCTTCAACAACGCGTTGGCAACTCTTTGCCGAACGGACTGATACGCAATATCGATTAACCGATTCTCCATTTCATCGAGGTTATTCAATAACATTTTGATGAATTTTCTCGCAGCGTCTTTGCTGGAATATATCAGTGTAAGAAAATCTGTTTTTGGAATAATAACGACTTTGGCATCATCCAGGACTTCTGCGTTTTCATTGTACTGCTTGTCCTCAAGCAGGGGCACATAGCCAAGAAAATCACCTTCCTTATGAATACAGGTAATTAATTCCTTCCCATCGTAGTTTACTTTATAGGTTTTTATCTGCCCCTTTTCCAAAAAGTACAGGTCATTAGGAGTCTGACCTTCGATGAAAATCAAGTCCTTCTTTTTAAACGACCTCGCTGGTCGGTTCTCTGACAGTTTCTGAAAGTCTTTGAGTTCCCGAGCCTTACTGATGAAAGCACTTACATCGCCAGGTGTATTTCCGAAATTGGCCTTCACCGTTTCACTTTTTTTAAGACGCATCTCAACGACCTTTAACAGATCTACGCCATCAAAGGGTTTTGTGATATAATCATCAGCACCCAGGTTCATGCCCGCCCGAAAATCACTCTTGTCGGCTTTCGCTGTTAGAAAAATAAAAGGAATGTTTGTTGTATCCGGATTGCTATTCAGAATATGAACAACGTCATAGCCATCAAGCTCGGGCATCATGATATCACATAGTATGAGGTCTGGTCGCTGTTGTTGTGCCAGGTCAACTCCAACTTTGCCATTTGGTGCGTGGTTTACATTATAACAGGCAAGTTGAAGAATGGTCGAAATGTTGTCAGCCATCTCAGCATTGTCTTCAATTAAAAGGATATTGTAGCTCATGTCATTAGGAGGTTAGGGTAAAGCAATAGTCATAACCCTTCCGGAGAGTAAGATTAAGGCCAGCAGACATTATTAATTGTTGAACTAAGATATGTCACCCATCAAATAAGAAGTATGACAAATGTCAAACCAGCAACATGACTTTTGTCAGGTTCATTGATATTTTACAAGAACCTCAACCAAAAATATTAGTGTACTGACCTTTCAAAATGATCATCATCATCTGGGTAAAGATTGCGTCTACGCACCAAAAGATGACATCAATCATTACCTTCTGAAACGCCTGTCATAACATGACAAGGATTCTAGCTATAGATTTCGTGCAAAAAAATATGAAAAGAATACTTGTACCCTGCGATTTCTCTAAGGCATCACAAGAGGCCTTCAAGATGGCTGTCGGACTGGCAGCGAAGGCAAATGGAAAAATTACAGTACTGCATGTGATTTACATATCAACGATATATGATCCGAATTCCATCGGTGACGCAGGTTTCAGCCAGCCTTTTTTTGACACTATGGAGGAAGACGCAGAGAAAGCGTTTGAAAAGCTTAAAAAAGAGCACAGCAAAAACACGCCCATTGAGCTTGAAACAACCGTTGGCGGGCTCATTGAATCTATAACAAGGGTTACCGAGGAAAAGAACATCGAACTTGTCGTAATGGGCACTTCCGGATCGTCCGGGATTGAGGAGTTTGTAATTGGTTCCAACACTGAAAAGATCGTTCGCTTTTCAAAGGTTCCGGTGCTTGCTGTCCGAAAAGCCACAGACGTTATCCAGCTGAAGCAAATTTTACTACCTACAACAGGTGACCTGGATCAAACAGAATTTATTGCAAAGGTTAAGGAGCTTCAGAGATTCCTCAATGCCAGGCTTCATATTCTCCTGATCAACACACCCTCTGCATTCATGCGCGATGCCGAGGGAAAGGAAAGGCTTGAAGAATTTGCAAAACATTATCAATTGAATGACTATGAACTGCATTTCAGAAGCTACAGAAAAGAAGAAGAAGGAATAATTGACTTCGCCCAAAGCAATGACATCGATCTCATTGTCATGGCTACACATTCCCGCAAAGGGTTGGCGCATTTATTTACCGGAAGTGTTACCGAAGGTGTTGTGAATCACATCCAATCACCGGTGTGGACATTCTCCGTAAAAAAATAGAAACACGAAAAAGGCGGATAGGAAACCCTCCCTTTTTATTTTCAGATACTTGTGACTTACGTCATAGCCAACTTGGCATCACGTTTCCACTTAACGCTCATTAATATTCCTCCAAAGCTCATGCAAACAAGAAGAAACATAATTGCTGGTCCGATCACCGGTGTCAAAGAAGCCAGTTTCAAATAAATAAAAATTCCAAAGGCGGCTAATATCATTCTTCGGTATGACCAGGACTTGACATAGGTATTATTGAGCCAATTGGCAATTAGTATCGAAACCAACACCGTTCCCAATAGGATCAGGGTCACATACGCAATCGCGACCAAGATACCGACCGGGATAGCAACTATTGTTACGAAAGAAATTAGGATTGCCGCAGGAAGACCTAGTAGAAACAAAAGGCCTAGTGCATCGTAGCGAAAATACTTGTACACATCCCTTTAGAAAATACGCTGACTCCACTCAGAAATTTTTTACATTTACCTTCCTAACTGGCTTGCCAGGTACCACAAGGAACAACCGTTGAACGAAAAAAAAGGTGCTTGCAAATTCTCAGGAAAAAAGATCAACACAATACTTTCCGAAAAGCTGAACAATATATTGCGTTACAAACTACGTCGGAACACTATTACATAATAAGAGACAAGAAATAATAATTTACTCCGATTGCTCTACAAGGCTGGTATCTCCCTCGGCTTTAACCCAGCCGTTTCCTGATTTCTGAAATACCTGCACCGCTAGCTCAAACACATCCCTAAAATTTTGTTCCACCATTGCTACATTCATCCCAGCAGTTATAGAAATAGCTCCTTTGTTGTGTGCCGACCTGCATTGCCCAAGAGTTTTACTGGCATGCTTGACCATTTTCTTGGAAGGCGCAGACCCTGCTTTGCTTGGCTTTTCGAAAAAGTCGATTTTAAATTTTGGAAATGCTTTGTTGAATTCATCTTGTACGGCAAAAATTTTTCGATGATCATTGATGGTAATTTTCATAATGCTACTTTTATCTTGTCCAATACTTTTGTACTCATTCATGAATAATCAGGTAAGACGCAACATATTGCGGAAAGTTTTGAGCCCTTTTTGTGCCATATCCTCACTTGTATGTCTTAATAATTCCGCAATGCACCAGATGCCTTTCATACGCCACGTGCTTAAGTGCATCATTTACGAATTGAACTTCAAATTCTGATTCCCCATTAGTTGTATCCTTTACATATACGAAATAAGATTAAGAGGCTCCATTTTACTATGACAAAAATCATCCTGATAACAAAAAGATGCAAGATCTGATCATTTAGATTTCGTGACGGGTGATTGTTACTTTATCCAGGAAAAAAGGTTTTCAGATAACCTAGATGCCTCGAAATAAATCTATTGATTCAAGGTAAACCGGCTGAAAGACATTTCATCCCATTCTTTCTTTGATCGCCTTTGTGTAGGCTTCTAAATGATTTTTCTCTCCAGTTTATGTTCACTTTGTAACATCCACGAAGCTTAAGGTACTCACAATTAACCAGGAAGGGAGTAATTTCCCGCCTTTCGAAAGGTAAGTACTACAAACCACAGCAGTCAAAATTTGGTGACAGCCGGCCCCGGGAATCGGCCATTGTACAGGCATTAACTGTTAGACAAAATAAAAGGATCGGATATCTGACAGGGTTGTCGGTTTATAATCAACTCGGCCTCACATCACAATTTTCCAACACATTGGTGATTGCTACAAACAGTCCGTTGCAACCGAAAAAGATCGAAGGTTATAACGTGAAATATGTAAGAAGGAATGTCAGTTTTTTAGAAGAGGATATTCCGTTGCTTCAACTTCTGGACGCGTTACGAGATATTAAAACAATTCCTGATTCGAACCCGGATGATTCTTTGAAGATTTTAAAGGACCGTATTGCTGATTTACCAAAAGTAAAAAAGGAAAGACTGGCCACACTTGCATTGTCATTCAATCCTGCTACCCGTGCTTTGTTGGAAGCATTGATTGAAAATTATTTTTCAGCAGTCAGAGTGTCTAAATTAAAGCAGTCTATTAATCGACTCTCCGTTTTTGAAACTGGAGTTTCTTCTGATGTACTTCCCAATAAACATTCCTGGAACCTGGTGTGACTTTTCATCAATCCGCTGATTTAGGCTCCCTTTGGCATTAATTGAAAATTTTACACTTTTGATGTTTTAATAGAAAATTTTACCCCTAAAAGGCGTTTTAATAGAAAAATATGCTCAAATTTGACATAAAGGCAAGAATAAATGGAAAAAACTGCTCCTTCAAGGATTCAAGAACTCGTTTTTGCAGCTTCTGAAAAAACAGAGTCGAAGCGAATTACCACTCTCTTAAAGGAGGGAGCGATTCGAAAAATCGCCCCTCGGATATACTCCTCTAACCTGACAGAAGAGTCTGCGGTACTCATAAAAAGAAACTGGTATCGTGTATTGGCCAATCTCTATCCTGATGCGGTGCTGAGTCATCGAAGCGCATTGGAGTCGAAGCCAACCAAAGAGGGTCACGTTTATCTTACCTATATCTATACGAAAAACGTTGAGCTTCCCGGGTTGACGATCCACTTTTTAAATGGGCCATCGCGCATAGAAGGGGATAATCCATTTTTCGAAAATTTATTTGTTTCACAAGAGGCTCGGGCATTTCTCGAAAATCTTCAGACAACAAGATCAACCGGTGAAGAATCTAAAACTTTGCCGCTGTCACAACTTGAAGAGAGACTTGAATCAATCATCAGAGCGAGAGGTGAACAAGCTTTGAATGCTATCCGTGACCGGGCAAAAGCAATTGCATCAGAACTCGGAATGCAGAAGGAGTTTAAGAAATTAAATGATTTAATCAGTTCTCTACTTGTAACGGGCAAATCCAAAAATCTAAAGTCTCCTGCAGGAATCGCCCGTGCGCTTGGCGAGCCTCTTGATCTGGACAGAACCCGACTGTTTGAAACTTTATATGAAGAACTGGCAGGCAAAGTTTTTCCTGAGTACAAAGACAAAAACACGACAGACGAGGCCTATAAGACATTTGCATTTTTCGAAGGCTACTTTTCCAATTATATAGAAGGAGCAGAATTCACAGTGAGTGAGGCAAAGGAAATTATCACCAGCGAAACGCCTATCCCATTGCGGGATGAAGACTCACACGACATTTTAGGAACCTATCGGATTGTATCTGACCGAAAAGAAATGTCTGTTTGGCCAACGAGTCCGGATCAGTTTCTTGATCTCATGAGAAGGCGACATGCTATCCTGTTACAATCCAGAATTTCCAAGAAGCCAGGAGAATTCAAAGACAGAAACAACAGAGCAGGTAATACTGAATTTGTTGATTGGCAACTTGTGACCGGAACGCTGAAGAAAGGTTTTGAATGGTACAGCTTATTGCGAGAGCCTTTTGCGAAAGCAGTTTACATGATGTTTCTCGTGAGCGAAGTACATCCTTTCCTTGACGGTAACGGACGGATTGCACGCGTAATGATGAATGCGGAGCTGTCCGCTAAGGGAATGTCAAAAATCATTATCCCGACAGTTTATCGTGAGGACTACATGGGAGCATTAAGAAAACTGACACGACAGCGAGTCGCTGACGCTTATGTGAGGATGCTGCTGGGCGCGTATGAATTCAGTTCGACTTTGCACAGTGAAAATATTGATGAGATGAAACGGCACTTGATCGAATGTAATGCGTTTAAGGAGCCAAGGGAGGGAAAGTTGAAGATTATCAAGTAGTGCGGAAAATGGGTCGGGCGCTCACGCCGTACTTTGCGAAGTACCTAAAAGTGAAAAGCTTTCGCGTTAATCTTAACTATAAAATCGAATTCGACAGGATCAAATCATACATACCTTTTTTCGAAGAGCTGGATAAGATCAATAGAGAATTGGTAGAAGCGGTGAAATTTAGATTTGACCAAGAATTTGATCGGTAAAGTTCCATACCTTAAATCAGAAAACTCACTAGACGTTCAACAACTTCAAGAAAACTCCATCGATAACAGCATCAGTAAGAACTCCATTGAGGACTTGGTCGCGTGATTCCTTAGACATAAGACCAAGGAGTCTTGATATTTATGTTTAACGTCTTGTGTTTAAAAGAGCGCTCCACAATGAAACG
>JBDSIM010000102.1:0-4419 GCA_039917935.1 Cyclobacteriaceae bacterium
AAACTCGTACAAAAAGGATCGCTTGCAGTTGCACCCGCTGAAGAAAGGTCCTATTTTACGAGGGGCGATTCGATTTGGACAAAATTTACACAAACACGATTTCACGATTATGATAACCAGACGACAAAAATTGGAATTTTACCTTTAAACGTCTACCGTTTTGTGCAGGGAGGAGAAATCCTGAAATGGCAGGATATAGATATCAAAGTACTTAACACGCCAGGTTATACCAGAGGATCTGTAACCTATATTGCCGATATCGATAGGAAGCGATTTGCTTTTGTAGGAGATTTGATTTACGGTGACGGAAAGATTTTTGATTTATACAGCTTCCAGGATTCTTTGGGGCGAATAAGAGGTTATCATGGTTATGCAGCGAGGCTGGGTCAGCTTATATCAAGTCTTCAGCTTATTGCCGGACAAAAGCCGGATTTTATTATCCCGTCAAGGGGACCCATCATCAACGACCCTGATGCCTCCATTCAAAATTTGATTCAACAGGTTCGTTTGCTTTACCGGAATTATTTATCCATCAGCGCATACCGCTGGTATTATCCCGAACGCATGAATACCCTGTCGGATCATGTTCTCGGTCCCTCTGTTCGTGCTGATTGGATGCCCTTTTCTTCATTTATTCAGAAAGATCCACCATCCTGGTATATGCATTTCAGTAATTCCAATCTTGTCTTTGCGGCGGATAGTTCTGCATTTTTGATAGACTGTGGTACCACGACTGCCTTTGAGGAACTGGTAAAATTGAAAAAGTCAGGACGGTTAAAAAGTTTAGATGGGATATTTGTCACTCATTATCATGATGATCATACAAATTTTATAAATGATGTTGTAAAAGAATTCAATTGCCCGGTCTACGTCACCAAAGAATTAAAGGATATTCTTGAAAATCCCGCGGCTTATCATATGCCCTGTCTGACGACTAACCCAATTCCGGATCTGACTATTATGAAAGATGGTCAGAAAATGTCATGGAAAAATTTTACCCTGACTTTCAGATTTTTTCCGGGGCAAACGCTTTATCATGATGCCGTTTTATTTGAGAAAAACAACGGAGAAGCTATCTTTTTTGTAGGTGATTCCTTTACACCTTCCGGGATAGACAATTATTGCTTGTTGAATCGTAATTTTCTCCATTCAGGTACTGGATTTCTCTACTGTCTGGATATTCTTAAAAAACTTCCTGCCAATGTTCTCCTATCGAACCAGCATGTTGCTCCTCTTTTTGCTTTTTCCCGGCAACAGTTGGATCATATGACAAATGTATTGCTTGAAAGCAACGAATTATTGAAAGATTTATTTCCATGGGACGATATCAACTTTGGTGTGGATGAGCAATGGGTCAACGTTTATCCTTATGGACAAAAAGCAAGGGCCGGGCAAACTGTAGCGTGTACCGTGAAAGTCTTTAACCATTCGGATGTGCCAAAGACTTTTAGTATAGAACCCGATGCACTAAAAGGATTTAGTGTGGAGCCCAATGTTGCTTCACTTGTTATTGAACCACGGACTGAAGGCGAACGAACATTTAAAATAAAGGCTTCTGAACAAGTCTTGCCAGGGGTTTCAGTGCTGACGTTCAGTATCAAATTTGACCGTTGGGATTTGCGTGGATGGAGTGAAGCTTTATTTGAGATTGTACCTTAAAATTCTATGCAAAGATTTAAAAATAAGGCATGCCCGGAACCAGATCCAAAAGTAAACTTTCAGAAACAAGAAGTTCAGGATAAAATTGACTATGTAATCGGATTTGTAAGACACTTGGAGATTCCGCCTAAAGTGAACAGTCTATTTCAGAGCAAAGTGAACAGTTAAAGTTAACATCATAAATCGTTTAAAATCAGTATTGGGATTTCGGTTGATCATGGTTCAACCGTTGATATTGTTGTTACCACTGGCGGAGGATGTGCAGGCGCCGGAACGATCCAACAGGAAATATGGACTGGTATTCCCGGTACTTCGATCTCCTCTATACCTGTAGATTCTGAACTTTCTTCGATAGGCGATCTTTCTATTTTCGAAGGAGGTACCAATTTAGGTGACAATTACGGCAGCCGTATACGGGGATATATATGTGCTCCCGAATCGGGTAATTACATCTTCTGGATTTCTGGGAGTGACAGAACAGAAGTTATGGTTGAGCACGGATGAGAATCCGGCCAATAAACAGTTGATTGCCTTTGCATCTGAATTCACGTATGCCCGACAATGGACTAAGTATGCAAGTCAGCAATCGTCCCCAGCCTTGTGGCAAATAAACTTATTACATAGAAGCACTTCGCAAGGAAGCAACGGCGGCTGATCACCTAGCAGTAGGCTGGCAGTTACCGAATGGGACCAAGCAACGTCCGATTCCGGGTGACCGTCTTTCCCCAGCAGGGTCACAGGCAATGACGGGCCTTAGCGAAACAACGATGGCTATGGAGACTGATAATATGATGATGGAGGAAACTGCCGAGTCTTCATTGCAAGTGTTCCCGAATCCGGCGCCCAGCAGGTGTGACTGAATTGACGATATCCGGATATGAAGGACGGGATGACCGCAGAGAGACGAAGATTGAAATCTTGCGTATTACAGGAGAAGTCGTCTTTGCTGAAGAAGTTATTTGAGAATCCAACTGCAACGGTTACTCCAGGGCCGTTAACAAAGAACTTTCACCGGGAGTTTACGTCATAAATGTTATTACAAATGGGAAGCGCCATTTGAAGCGACTATTAGTCAAATAGTGGAATGCGGTTTCGTCTGTGAATTTTATTTCTCACCGACGAAGCTCGTTTAAATACCGCCCAATTAATCCTACCACTTATAATTTTTTTGAAGGGGCAATAGAGTTGTTTATACACTTTATACTGATGGTTTATAAACTGGTGCGAAATAAAAGCATTATGAGGAATGATATTTTTCAATCGTTACCGGATAGGATTTTTACAAATAGATATTTATCCCAACCCGGGGCAAAGTGGTGATCCTGAGTTGACGATCGCGGGATATGAGCGGGTTGAAGAATTTGTTGAAAAACAAGTAGAGATCATTAACATGACAGGTGAAGTAGTTTTTGCCAACAGGAAACTCTGTGGCGGAAACTGTAGTACCTACCTGATGAATGCAAATAAACAACTTGTACCCGGTGTGTATCCCATAAATATGAAGACGAAGGATACTCGACGCTCAAGACGTTTGCTCATGAAGTAGGTTATTGGTTCCCGATAGGTATAGGAATGGCTTTGGCAGGAAATCACCTTTCATCTGCGCCAGTATCAAAAAAATTATTGACTTAAAAATTATAAACAAAAAAGCATGGAAAGAGGTGTACGGATTTTTTTACAAACAATTGCTATCCTTTTAACTCTTGGGATAACAGCAAACGCGCAACCGGATGAAAGTATCGGGCATTTTATATTGGTGAATGCCGAGACAGATAAAGATATTCAAAGAATTTACGAGAACGATGTCATCACAATACCCGCAGGTATAAATTATTCCGTACGGTTCCATCCGTTGGAAACGCCGGGAAGTATTCAATTTACCATGGGCGGTGGAATACTTCGAACTGAAAATCAAGCCCCTTATTCGATTGCCGGTGATGGGAACGGAAACTATATGCCATGGACTGGCCCAGACGAGATTTGGGGCTTAACGGCTAACATCTATTCAGAACCAATGGCAAAGGGCACATTGTTATACCAGACAACGATTAGCTTTGAAATCAAACGAGATCCACCCTCTGAACATTGTCCGGGAGCAGGACGTATCTTATGGGAATATTGGGATAATGTCAGTGGTACTACCGTATCTGCCATTCCCGTGGGCACGCCTCCAACCAGGACGGATCAGTTGACTTCGTTTGAGGGTCCAACAAATATAGACACTAACTACGGTGCGCGTATACGCGGATATATTTGTCCGCCTGTAACCGGTGACTATATATTCTGGATCGCCAGCAACGACCATAGTGAATTATGGTTGAGTACGGATGATAATCCAGCCAATAAGAGAAAGATCGCCAATCTTACTAATGCGACTGGTGTGTACGAATGGGAGAAGTTTCCATCTCAAAAGTCTGCCCGTATTGCGCTTACAGCGGGAAAGCGATATTACATCGAAGCGCTCCACAAGCAGGGCGTCGGTTCTGATCACGTAGCCGTAGGGTGGCGCCTTCCGGGCGGCACGCTGGAAAGGCCCATTGGGGGTTATAGGCTGTCACCCGTTAAACCTTCATACAACATGCCTCCCGTTGTAAGTATTTATGATCCC
Organism: Cyclobacteriaceae bacterium; assembly: GCA_039917935.1. Classification (GTDB taxonomy): domain Bacteria; phylum Bacteroidota; class Bacteroidia; order Cytophagales; family Cyclobacteriaceae; genus Chryseosolibacter. Next base: position 4,268 of record JBDSIM010000102.1, read on the forward strand.
GATGCAACACACATATTCATTGCTCCGGCGTATGTTCCCATTGGCGTTAGTGCCAGCGATCCCGATGGAACTGTTACCAATGTTGAATTCTTTGGAGGTTCAAATAAAATAGGTGAAGATCGCAACGCTCCTTATTCGTTCGTGTGGGCAGA
>JBDSIM010000103.1:0-14503 GCA_039917935.1 Cyclobacteriaceae bacterium
ATTGATGACAGCCGAAACTTCTTTTATTCTGGGCCCGTACTGCTTGCCAAGTTTTGCAAAATTTGGCTTTACTTTTTTTACGAGGATACCTGAGGTGTCATCCATATACTCTATGCCTTTTACATTAACCTCTGCAAGAATAATTTGTTCAACCGTTCTGATCTTTCCGGCAAATGAACTGTCTAACACGGGAAGCAAAATCTTTTGTAGCGGCGTCCGGACTTTTATTTTATTGTTCTTTCGGATAGAGTGCACCAGCGAGCAAATACGCTGCGCGTATTCCATTGAATTTTCAAGGTCTTTATCAATAGAGCTAACATCTGCTTTTGTCAGGTTCGTTAAATGAACGGACATAGGGCGTATGGGATGAGCGGCTTTATGATCTGTAGGGGAGATGTTTTCTGTTAAATTTTTATAAAGCCACTCACTGAAGAAGGGCGCCACGGGTGCCATCAACTGCGCTGTAACCATCAGGCACTGGTATAAGGTTTCATACGCAGCCATTTTATCATCACTTATTTTAATACCCTCCGAAGGTTTATTGTAGGAGGGTTTCCAGAAACGCTTTCTGTTCAAACGTATATACCAGTTCGAAAGATGGTCGTTCACAAATTCCTGAATTGCCCTGGCTGCACCTGTGGGATCATAGTCGTCAAAAGCTTTGGTCACTTCAATGATCAGACTATGAAGCTTTGACAAAATCCATTTGTCAAGATTTGTTTGATGGATTTTTACAGGATGATGCATTTCATCCTTTGTGAAGCCATCAATATTAGCATACAATGAAAAGAAGGAATAGGTGTTGAGAAGGGTGCCAAAAAATCTCCGTTGCACTTCTACAATACCATCAAAATCAAATTTAAGGTTATCCGATGGGGGTGCATTTTCAATCATGTACCAGCGTACAAGATCGGGCCCGTATTTGGAAAGTGCTTCAAAGGGGTTAACTACATTCCCTTTGCTTTTTGACATTTTGTTGCCAGCTTTATCAAGCACCAAACCGTTTGACATAACATTCCTAAAAGCTACACCAGGATTGCCGACCTTCTTGTTTACCTGTTGAATCTCCGAACTCGATTCATTGATTAACACTGCGATAGCGTGCAAAGTAAAAAACCAGCCGCGGGTTTGATCGACACCCTCTGCAATAAAATCAGCAGGATAACTCTTTTCAAATATTTCTTTGTTCTCAAACGGATAGTGCCACTGGGCATAAGGCATAGCGCCCGAATCAAACCACACATCAATCAGGTCTGCTTCGCGATACATGGGCTGGCCGGTGTTACTGACGAGAATTACATCATCCACATAAGGTCTGTGAAGATCCCCTGCTTCCAGAGGAGATTTTTTCATCAGGCCTTGTGCAATTGACTTTTCGATTTCTTTATTTAACTCTTCCAGTGATCCGATACAACATTCTTCACTGCCGTCTTTTGATCTCCAGATTGGCAGGGGTGTACCCCAATACCGGGAACGAGAGAGATTCCAATCAACCAGATTTTCCAACCAGTTCCCAAAACGCCCCGTTCCGGTTGACTCCGGTTTCCAGTTAATGGTTTTATTCAGGGCAACCATCTTATCCTTATAAGCAGTGGTTTTAATAAACCAGGAATCGAGTGGATAATACAAAACCGGTTTATCCGTTCGCCAACAGTGCGGATAAGTATGTTCGTATTTCTCTACTTTGAATGCCTTATTTTCTTCTTTAAGAATGATTGAAATAATGATATCGGTCGTTTTGTAATCCGAATGTAATTCATCTTCATTTGTATAGTTTTTGACATAGAAGTCATCTGCCTTTAGTGGCTTATGCGTTTTAATGTGAAACCTGGCTACGCCCTCTTTCAATTTCTCCCCAATGCTTAAAATAAATTTACCTTTCCTGTCGACAATCGGAATTTCATTGCCTGCATCATCCTTTACGGTTAAGGGGGGAATTCCGTTTTGTTTGGCTACCCGGAAATCGTCGGCGCCGAACGTGGGGGCTGTATGCACAATACCGGTACCATCTTCGGTTGTTACGAAATCCCCGGCCACGACTTGAAATGCTTTATCAGCATCATAATATGGTTGCAGATAGGGCATCAGTTGATGATACCGGACACCGATGATTTGCTCACCCTTAAATTCCTGAATGATTTCAAAAGGTATCGCTTTATCACCTGCTTTGTAATCTTCCAGCCTGAGACCTTTGTTTTTTTCGATGAAATATTTTCCGCAAAGTTCCTTCGCTAATATGACGCTGACAGGTTTATAAGTATAGGGATTAAATGTATTAACCTGAGTATAAATAATTTTTTCGCCAACCGTGAGGGCTGTATTGGCTGGTAAAGTCCATGGGGTTGTGGTCCAGGCTAAAATATATATTGTATCAGGACCACCGTTTTTCAAGGCTGAAAATAAGAAGGCGGATATGGCATCGTTCTTAATCTGGAATTGCGCAACGATAGAGGTATCTTTCACATCTTTATAAGTGCCTGGCAGGTTTAACTCATGGGAGCTAAGACCTGTTCCTGCCGCCGGGGAGTAAGGTTGGATGGAGTATCCTTTATACAATAACTTCTTATTATATAGCTGCTTGAGCAGCCACCATAGTGATTCAATATATTCTTTCTTATAAGTGATGTACGGATTCTCGAGATCAACCCAATAACCCATTTTGCGGGTTAAGTCATCCCATTGATCTTTGTACATCATCACCGTTTCCCGGCATTTCTTATTGTACTCCTCGACCGAAATGCCTCCCTTTTTGCCGATGTCATCCTTAGTGATTCCGAGTAGCTTTTCAACCTGTAATTCCACGGGCAGGCCATGCGTATCCCAGCCACCCTTGCGTTTTACCTGGAATCCCTGGAGGGTTTTATAACGGCAGAAGATGTCTTTTACCGTCCGGGCCATGACGTGATGGATACCGGGTGTTCCGTTCGCTGAAGGGGGACCTTCATAGAAAGTAAAAGTGGGCGCACCTTCACGGTTTGTAACAGACTTTTCGAAAATTTTTTCCTGTGACCAGAAATCGAGGACATCTTCTGCTATGCGGGCAAAATTTAAATCCTTAAATTCTTTGTATTTGTTGGTCATGGCCACAGAAAACGCCTTTTTGGTCGCTATAAGACCGCAAAGATAGTTTCAAATGGTCAAGTTGAAAGGACAAATCCGGAATTTTAATGCCCCTTAAGGAGTATCCCCCATCCTGGGCCCCCTTAGCCCAATGACTTGACGCTAAATCATTCAGCGGCCGAGTGGCGGTTATGAATCTTAATTCTGCTCAGGTCGATTTCTTCATCATCATGCTCCCCATAGAAAGTGGCATCAAAATCATCAATCAGCAGATGCGGGCCTTTCTTTTTTCTGGGCTTGTCAAATGTTAGGATTAGCGCCGGAAGAAGGATCAGGTTGGTGAACATGGAGATGACAAGGGTTGTAGACGTTAAGACGCCGAGGGCGATGGTACCTCCGAAATCGGAGAAGGCAAAAATGATGAAGCCCGAAAATAGTACGATGGAGGTATATATGATGCTTTTTCCTGTTTCGAGAATGCTGTCAGTGACGGCCAGCGGAATTTTGAAATTGTTCGATAGTATTTCCTGTCGGTATTTGGCTAAAAACCGGATGGAGTTGTCAACCGATATGCCGAAGGTGATGCTAAAGATCAGCGCTGTGCTTGCTTTTAATGGGATATTAAAATATCCCATTAAGCCAGCCGTAATCATCAGGGCCAGGAGATTTGGGATCAGGGAAATCACAATCATGCGAACATTAGCAAAGAGCGCTGCCATTGAAAGGGTAATCAGCAAAAATGCCAGTAGCAAACTTTCTTTCAGATTGTCGATGAGGAATTTATTTCCTTTGATAAATAATTTTGTTGTACCCGTGATGGAGGTGATGATCGAATCTTTTCCCTCAGCTATAAAAATGGATTTCATTCTGGGTTCGATAGAATAGTTTACCAGTGAATCCATCCTTTCGGAACCTATGTCGGCCATCTGTGCGGAAATGCGCATTTTGCTGAAAGTCGAGTCGACAAAAGACTTAAACAATCCACTGTTATCACTTTGCCCTTTCATGTATCTGAGAATGAAAGCAGCTTCATTGCGGTTGGGTAATGTATATTGATCAGGGTTGTTATTATAGAAAGCCTGTTTCGCAGCTTTCACAAAACTGATCAGAGAAACGGGTTTTGAAACGTTTGGAATCGAGTCCAGAAAATCCTCAAACTTTTCAATCATTTGTAAATTTTTTACGTCCAGTACTGGTCGTCTCTTTTTTGTTTTGAATTCAACCACCATTTCCAGGGGCATGATTCCGCTGAAGTTCGCTTCAAAAAACTGAAGATCTTTTTTTACGGGGCTATCTTCCGGGACATCATCGACCATGAAGGATAAAGATCGCAATTGCCAGATTCCATAGGCTGAAACTAACGCTACGGCTATTGCCGAAAGGTATATGGCCGGCCGTTGCCTGGTCACCAGGCCATCAATAACTTTCAGGAACTGGCCCATCATCCGGAAGTTAAGGTGGCGAAGGTGCCTTTCAGAGGGTGTGGGAAGCCAGGAGAAAACACTGGGAATCATCACAAGACTGACAAAAAATAACGCCATGATGTTAATTCCGGCGACAATGCCAAATTCGCGAAGAACCACTATGTCCGTGGATAATAAGGTCAGAAACCCTATGGCGACAGTCAGATTGGTCAAAAATGTCGCCAATCCCATTTTGTTCACAACAGTGGAGATAGCCTCCAGCTTATTATTCGATTTAGCAAATTCGAGGTGATACTTATTGAGTAAATAAATAGCATTTGTGATACCGATCGTAACAATAACAGGGGGAATTAATCCGGTGAGCAAAGTTATTTTGTATCCGAATAATGCCAGGGTGCCCACTGTCCAGACAACGACAATTCCAATGATGATCATGGAAAATATAACGGCGCGGGATGACCTGAAGAAAGCGAACATGATAAGCCCGGTAATGACAACGGATGCAACGAGGAAAATTTGCATCTCCCGGCGGACCTGATTGGTCACCACGGTTCTGATAAAGGGAAGGCCGGCAAAATGAAGCTTGATGTTTGTGGTATTTTCAAATTGTTTTGCAGCATCGAGAAGGGACTTGGTCAGCGGCTCTCGCAAGGGAGAATTCATTACATCCTTATTCACTGTAACCAACATCATGGTTGCCCCATTGCTGGTATTGACCAATTGACCCATGTAAAATTTCTGATCCCGTGCAGTTCCTAAGAGGCTGTCAAATTCCGCCTCATCACGGATAGTTTCGGGAAAAATATTGGCCAAATAAAACCGCGCGTTTTCCTTGTCCTTTAGAATCATTTTCAAAACGGGTAACGCAATAACTTCGCTAACACCACTGATTTGCTTTACGGTGCGCGCGAATGTGCGGTAAGCTTCAAAATTTTGCAGATGATAGATTGCGCTATCCTTGAGACCAACGGCGATTATGTTTCCATCCTCACCAAATTGTTTGCGGAAATCGCTGAGCATTACCATGTCGGGATCGTTCGGTGGAACAGTTCTCGCAAAATCATAACTCATTTCAACTTTTGTGGCGTAATAACCCATTACCAGGGTGACCATGCAAATGATGGTGATGAGTAAAAGACGGTACCGGATAATAAGCCGGGAAATATTATCCCACATAGAAAAGAAATTTATTCTGGAAGGTTCAAAGCTAATAAATTTTAAACCTAAATAATGGAAAAAGGGGTGTAAAACGGCTGCTCACAAAGTGAAAATAATTTACCCAGGTTTAAATCAGATAGCGCTTAAAGTATACCAGGAAAGTGGCTCCTTCATTGGGCTCACTTTTCACTTCTACTCTACCACCTAAGGCTTCAATCTGGGTTTTCACGAGGTACAACCCAAGGCCTTTACCTTCAACATGCAAGTGGAATCGTTTATAAAGGCTGAAGACGCTTTGCTGGTATTTGGAAAGATCAATACCCAGACCGTTATCCATAACCGCCAGACAAACAAACTCTTTTTCATGCGTTGTTTTGATGGCGATAAAAGGTGCGCGTTCGGGATCCCGGTACTTTATGGCATTGCTAATCAGGTTGTACAAAATGCTTTCCACATAGGGGCCAATGGCATATACCTTATCGGCCTCACTGAAATTGACAATAATTTTTGTCTGCGTATCTTCAATTTCCTTCTCTAGAATTCTCTTCGTCCTGGTTAAAGATTCGTTCAAATCCACTTCTGTAAAATTTCCGGTATGTCTTTTTATGTTCAGAATGGCGTTGAGATCTTTTATCACCTGGTCCAGGTCATGCGTGGATGAAATGAGTTTTTCAAGGGCAATTTGTTTGTCCTGTTCAGTAGGCCCCATCTGTATCAGATTGGCAAGACCCAGCACACGCGTTAACGGTGCTCTCAGATTGTGTGCGGCGATAAATGCAAATTGCTCAAGTTGATTGTTGTGTTCGATCAATTCCTGATTCGTTTTTTGCAGCTCCTGTGTGCGGATATCAACTTCATTTTTCAGGTGATCATTCAGCGAATTTATTTTTTCGTTTTGATTCTTAATGATCTGCTGGGCTTGGTGTAATTGTGTGTTTTGCAATGACAAAGCATCCTGATGTGAGAGAAGCTCTTCATTCTGAGAGGTTATTTCTACGTTTTGAGTAAGGATCTCTTGTGTCCGTTCTGCAACCTTTGTTTCAAGCAACTGATTTTGTTCGCTCAGCATTTTGATCTTTTCTTCCTCAGCAGTCCTTATTTGCTCAGATAGCATGAAAGCTTTTGCAGTATAAAAAGCAGTGAGCAACAAAGTAGGAACGCAGAAGATAAGAAGAATTACCTGAATGAATTGGTTTCTTCGCAGAGCTTGCTCGTATTTTTTCTGCGCTTCATCATCCATCTTATTGATGTATTTCATGATATCATCTTCAACCTGCAAATACTGCCACCACAAATGCGCCCCCTTATCCGAACTGAATATCTTAATGAACTCGGCATCCTTATTCTCGATAAGAAGATCCTTTAGCATAAATGTGTAGCTTGTATACGCATTTAATGAATCCTTAAAAATCAGGTATTTTGTCGGGTCATAATTGAGCTGCCGGAGCGGGAGTTCTACATTTTCGAAAATGCTATCCATCAACTCGATCGCATTGTCCATGGGAGCAACCAGCGCGGGGGTTCTGACAATAAAAAACCCTCTTAACCCGATGTCTAATGAGTGAATAATTGATTTGCCGATCTGATCGTAAAATATTTTGACATGCTCTACCCGTGATCGGATGTCCTGGGTTCTCTCAATGACGGAATTGTTGTGATAGGTTAAAACTACATTGGCCACCAACAGGATACTAATCAGGCCTACAATCAAAAAGACAATATTTTTTACGATATGTAATTTCATTGATTAGCCAGCAAGTGGCAGGTAACCTTTATACATGGTTGTGTTAATGGTTTGTTTCATGTCAAACTAATTCCTTTTATCTTCCTGTATAATGAAAGTGCATGCCTGTCAGTAAGCCCTGAAACAAAGTCAATGATGCACCGAAGCATATGATAGGCGTTATCGGGCTTTGATTTTATCAGCGAGATTGTTTCAGGCGGCAGTAAAAGTAATAGATTTCCGTATTTTCTGGATTTTTTCTGTTCCTGCAAATAAAATCCTGTTTGTGTAAATTCCTCTAAAAGGCCGGGGAGGATCTGATGCCCGGATGCCTCTATCTCCACCACATGTTTTGAATGATAAATTTTTTCAATAGAAACTTCGGTTATTTTTTTGAGCGTGTCACGGTAGTGGCAAAGGTCCGTTATGGCCTTATCGAATGATCCTGCTAAAATCGCCTCTTCGTTGGTCAAAAAGACTTCCGTGCAGGCATCGATGAGTTCACCAATTGCCATTGCCCTCAATGTCCCTAATTTTTGGTTGAGGTCAGCTTCTCCTGATAATTTATTTTTATCCAGTTTGTTTCGCAAAATTCCTGACAACAACTCCACTGTTTCCTGAAAGGAGATGAGTCCCAGGCGGCAACCATCTTCCAGGTCGATAATACTGTAACAGATATCATCCGCGGCTTCAACCAGAAAAGCAAGGGGATGCCTGCAAAACGACCCGGGTTCATTTTCGATAAGACCCAAGTCCCTGGCCAGTTCTTCAAAGGGTTCCTTTTCGGATTGAAAGAATCCAAACTTTTTTTGACTCTTCTTTTTCTTATCCCTCGCAGGAAAAAATGCAGGACACGGATATTTTGTGAAGGCACCAAGACTCGCATATGTTAACCTCAGTCCATATTGTTTTTTATTCAGAATCCGAAACCCTTGCGCATTTCCCTCAAACTGAATGAGGTCATGCCATTCTGATTCATTCACTATATTTTTAAAGAAAAGGCCCGACTGATGTTGAAGAAAAAAATCCGATATCGCATCTTCTCCGGCGTGTCCAAAAGGGGGATTGCCCAGATCATGTGCAAGAGAGGCCGCGGCAACGATGGCGCCAATATCAAACAATGAAAATTCCGCTTTTAACTCAGGATGACGCTGAAGTATGACTTCACCAACGCGTTTACCAATCGATCTGCCGACACTTGACACTTCGAGACTATGCGTAAGCCGCGTATGTACAAAATCGTGTTCCGGCAAGGGATGCACCTGGGTTTTGTCCTGCAACCGTCGGAATGGGTGGGAAAATATAATCCGGTCATAATCCTGTTCAAAAGCGCTGCGGGAGGATTCTGCACTGACGCCAACTTTTTGCCCTTCCCTTTTTAATGAAAGCAGGGTTTTCCAATTCATGAAAAAATTTTTGCAATGATAGTCAAATCTTCATTGGATATTTAGGCCCTGTGCCAGTTTTAGAGGATCCTGACCTAATAGCCGGGTCAGAATTACATACAATTCGGGAATCTGCTTTTTAAAAGGGGCCGAACGCTCAAAGAAATTTTCAATCGCTACGCTAAAAAATTCATGTTCATTCGTGCAGGCATAAGGCCTGAAAAAATTTGCATAACTGGCCATGTCCCGGCAAATGTCGCGGGCCAGGGCATCGAATGCAGTTACCAGCTCTTCATTGAAGAACTTAAATTCGTCATTGTGGATCATGTTTTCCAGACGAAGGGCATGCGCCATCTCATGTAGTCCGAGATTGATAGAGCGGTTTTCTCCGCTGTAACTTTCAACGAAATTTTTCCTGGAGAGAACGATTATACCGAATCTGGGATTGACCTCACCTTTGTGATACCGCTTAGTAATAGATGAATAATATTCGTTGGGATAAACCAGAATTTTATCAAAATGCCGGAGGTAAACGTTGGGTAATCCAAATGTCAATTGAACGGCAGCAGCTGCGATAAGAATTTTGGCTTCAATAGTTACCTCGTCAATGTCTCGCGGAATAAAACGTTTGCTGTACAAAAAGTTACAAACTTTGCGCTCAAACTTCCCTTTGTTTGATGGTGAAAGAGCCCGATAATACCTGAAATATTTCTGAAGAATATCTTTGTATAACTGGGGTACAGGGAGTACCCATGTTCTCACAGGAGCGGCTTTTCTTCCGGCAAATCGATAACCTTGCTGAACTTCCTGCTGAAAGCGGTACGCGATGAGAGCGATCACGCCAGAGAAGATCAGTATGGGTATCATGAATTATATATTACGCAGCAGATTATTTATGGAGCACGCGCTGATCATTTTGCCTTTTACCTCAGAAATCTTCACACGCTCCTGTTTCATACTGTCACGGTCACGGATAGTAACCGTATCGTCCTGCAGGGTTTGATGATCGATCGTTAGACAATAGGGCGTGCCAATGGCGTCCTGCCTTCTGTATCTTTTTCCAATCGTATCCTTGTCCTCATAATAACAACGCAGATCGTACTTCAGGTCATTCATGATAGCCTGCGCTTTTTCAGGCAATCCATCCTTTTTGATCAGGGGAAGAATGGCCACTTTGTTGGGAGCAAGCGGGGGAGGAATTGCCAGCACGATTCGCTCACTTCCATCCTCCAGTTTTTCTTCTTTATACGATCTTGCTAGTACGGCGAGAAAACACCTGTCCAGACCAACCGAGGTTTCCACCACATAGGGAATAAAACTTTGGTTGTCTTCGCTATCAAAATATTGTAATTTTTTTCCGGAGAATTTTTCATGGCTTTTTAAATCGAAATCAGTACGGGAGTGGATCCCTTCCAGTTCCTTAAAACCCATGGGAAAATTGAATTGAATATCACAGGCAGCGTTGGCATAATGAGCGAGATTCAAATGATCATGGAAACGATAATTATCTGCGCCAAGCCCGATAGCGGTATGCCACTTCATTCTTTTTTCTTTCCAGAATTCATACCATTTCATTTCCTCTCCAGGCTTAACGAAAAACTGCATTTCCATTTGTTCAAATTCCCGCATCCTGAAAATGAATTGACGGGCCACAATTTCATTTCTGAAGGCCTTTCCGATCTGGGCAATACCAAAAGGGATTTTCATTCTCCCCGTCTTTTGCACATTGAGGAAATTAACGAATATTCCTTGCGCGGTTTCAGGCCTCAGATAAATTTTGCTGGCATCTTCAGCCAATGAACCTATTTCTGTAGAGAACATGAGATTAAATTGTCGCACCTCGGTCCAGTTGCGTGTCCCTGAAACAGGATCTGTAATTTCAAGGTCAACAATAAGTTGCTTCATTGCGGCCATGTCACCATTGGTCATGGCTTCTTTCAGGCGCGCATTGATTTCCGTTATCTTTTTTTGGTACTCGACAACCCGGGAATTCGTACTGGCAAACATTTCCCGATCGAAAGATTCTCCAAAGCGCTTGGCGGCTTTTTCAACTTCTTTTTCAATTTTCTCCTCTATTTTTGTGATGGCATCTTCAATCAGCACGTCGGCTCTATAGCGCTTTTTTGAGTCTTTATTATCCAGCATGGGATCATTGAAAGCATCCACGTGCCCGGAGGCTTTCCAAATAGTAGGATGCATGAAAATTGCGGAATCTATACCTACAATGTTCTCATGCAGTAGGGTCATAAACTTCCACCAATACTCTTTTATGTTATTTTTCAGTTCTGCACCATTCTGACCATAATCGTATACCGCACTGAGTCCGTCATAGATTTCACTGGAAGGAAAAATAAACCCATATTCTTTTGAATGGGATATAATATTTTTTAACTGGTTGTCGTCTTGATTTGCCATAAGCCGCAAAGATAATTTTTTATAACCATTTTTAGTGTTTTTGAAAACGATGCATCTCAAATTGTGGAATGGCCTGAAGTCCCGTTATTTGAAAATCCTAGCCTTTGTCCATGTTATCCGAGTTTGCGGGCTTCAGTTTATTCTCATTGCCCCCCTTATTAAACAACCAAAAAAGTGTTAAACCTTATTGCCCTGAGGTTTCAGTATGAGAATAGAGGGGGCGCTGGAAAGCCATAGATTTCTGGTTTTTGACAGGTCTCTCCAACCTGAGGTGCTGATCAGTACCAGATTAAACGTTTGTATAAAAGCTGTGTCCAGGTTGTGACTTTCGTGTAATTCCAGCCGTTGTTGGTTTTCGAGATTGATCTTATCACAAGCCATAGTGAAAATCATGTTTGTTTTTACCAGCCGGTTAGGATCCGATAAAACGACCCGTGCATTATTATTGATGATAAACCGCTCAGCAAAGGAGATCAGAAAAAGGTCGTTGAAGTCTTGCAACAACACCACGATCCTGTCAGCTACTTCAAAATCGTTATCCACCAAAACGCCGACGTGGCATTTTGTCTCCTCGAGATAGGTCTTGACTTTACCGCCGACTACATCATCACTAAACAGTGATTGCGATCCTCCCACCAGTAAAAGATCGTAGTTCCCTTTATTTGCTTCTCCGGTGATCTCCTTGTTCGTGTCATTGGTTGCACGATAAAGTGTTTTCACCTTAATACCGAGATTTTCTGCTTCATGCCATACCAGGCGGAAACTTTCCTGTTCATATTCTCTGGCTTCTTTGGGATTAATATCTGCGCTGGGGGTTAAATGAAGTGCAGTGATATCCACCTCGGAAGTTTTTTTATGCGTTAGTTGATCGGCCAATCGAAGAAGTTTTTTTCCTTTGATAGGCGGTCCGAAAGAAAAGAGAATTTTATAAAAATTTCCACTTTCCTGAACTGCTTTATCGGGATAAAAATAATTGATGAGATCGAGGGCGGGGCCGGTCATGAAGGTCGTTACCAGGGCCATCAGCACCATCATCGCGAAAACCTCCGGGGTGAGCACGCCGAGATCGTATCCAATATTCAGGACGATCAGCTCCATCAGCCCACGGGTATTCATCAGGGCTCCCAGAGATAAGCTTTCTTTCCAGGATTGTCCAACAAAACGGGCGGCGAAAGTTGTTCCTCCAAATTTTCCGACCACGGCTGTGAGAATTATTACGCCGCAGATCATCCAAAGATGGCTATCATTTAGCAGCCCTATCTCGGTTCTTAAACCGGTAAAGACAAAGAACAAAGGAAGCAGCAGTACCAGGCTGATATCCTCCACCTTTTCCATCATGATCTTCCTGAAATTGAAATTGGGAGGCATTATCACGCCCGCGAGAAAAGCGCCGAACAATGCATGTATGCCAATGATCTCCGCGAGATAAGCCGAACCCAGCAAGACAATAAAAGATACTGCAACAATCGTTTTGCTGATGGTCTCCCTTGAAGAATACACTTTCCCTAACCTTTTCAAAAACCGCTGAACAACTAAAATCATGAACAGAACATAGCCCAGGGCCAGTGCTATTGTATAAAGTGCGCTGACAAAAGTTCCAGCCTTTACGATAGCGATCACTACCGCCAGCAAACACCACGCTGTGATGTCATCTGCTGCAGCACAGGTAATAGCAATGATGCCTAAATTTGTTTTGGTAAGATTTCGCTCCTGAATTACACGGGCCAGCACGGGAAATGCGGTGATGCTCATGGCGATTCCCATAAATAAAGAGAAGGATAAAAAAGAAATATTGTCAGGAGCGAGGTCTTCGTACAGATAATACGCGAGCCCCATTCCGAGAAAATAGGGGATAACAATACTGGCGTGACTGATCACCACCGCATCGTTTGCCTGATTTTTTACCACTTTTAAATCCAGCTCCAGCCCAATCACAAACATGAACAGAATCAATCCCACCTGACTCAAAAACTGAAGGTTGCCTAATGATCCGGACGGAAATAGAAATCCTGAAACTTCCGGAAAGAACAAGCCCACAACGGATGGACCTAATAAAATGCCGGCAATGATTTCGCCGATCACTGTGGGCTGTCCAATCTTATGAAAGATAAATCCAAAAACGCGCGATATTAAAATGATGGCTATGATCTGTAGTAATAAGATCGGCAATGGATGCAGGATATTTTGCAGGAAAGAATCCCAGAATAGATGAAAGGGTCGGGTGATTGGGTTGGTGTCGGGATCTGAGTGAACTAATTTACCAGCTTCCAACAGAATACCTTGCTGGGTAATCCAATAAATTAACCCCCCAAAAACGACAATGACCAAAAGGTAAAAGATTAGATTCTTGTTTTTGGTCATTGCACAGCCCCTATGGATCCCAAAAATAGCAATTCTTCGCGTATGGATACGGAATGGCGTTTCAACGCATTTTACAATGATTTCGCCTTGTTCCAATAAGCATCCATCTCCGCCAGGGTCATTTCCCCCAATTGTTTTCCATCCCTGGCCGATTCCTTTTCCAGGTACTGAAACCGTTTGATGAATTTTTTATTTGTCCTTTCCAGCGCTTCTTCGGGATCCAGATTAATAAACCTCGCATAGTTCACTAACGAAAATAAGAGGTCCCCAAATTCAGCCATTGCTTTTTCCTGGTCGATAGGCAATTCGTTTTCGACGTTGAATTCTTTTTTGAATTCCTGCATTTCTTCTTCCACCTTCTCCCAAACCTGCTCCTTTCTCTCCCAATCAAAGCCGACACCGCGTGCCTTATCCTGAATACGAATCGCCTTCACCATCGCTGGAAGGGTTTTGGGTACGCCCTCTAAAACCGATTTGTTTCCGTGCTTTAATTTTAATTTTTCCCAATTGGCTTTAACGGTTTCTTCGTCGTTAGCCACTACATCGCCATACACATGGGGGTGTCGCTCAATTAATTTATTGCATATTGAGTTGAGTACATCGGCAACATCAAACGCTTTTCTTTCGGAAGCGATGCGCGAATAGAAGACCAGGTGCAACATCAGGTCTCCGATCTCTTTCTTTACTTCGTTCAGGTCTCCCTCCAGAATTGCATCCGACAGCTCATAGGTTTCTTCAATCGTTAAGTGACGCAAAGTTTCCAGCGTTTGAATTTTATCCCACGGACAATTCTCACGCAATTCGTCCATGATCGTCAACAATCTGTCAAACGCTTTTATTTTTTCATGCCGATTGATATCGGGGGTGGATACAGGCTTCTTCATACAAAAGTTTGAACGCTCGAAGCAAGGTAATAAATCCCTTTATCACAGGGTTCATCAATTTTAAACATCCACACAATCATATTGGGGTGTACC
>JBDSIM010000104.1:0-6659 GCA_039917935.1 Cyclobacteriaceae bacterium
ATACGTGTTCTTCTACACCCCGAAAGTCCACCCTGGCGATTACGCGGATTCCAGCGGATTGACAAGCTGTTGTTATTTCTTTCAGAATATCTCTTTTGCCCATGAAGGAATTAATATTGGCAGCCGGCAATGGATTTTGAAAAAAATCGACAATACCGCCACCATTTACCACAAGGGTATTACATCCTGATTTTTCCATGTAATCAACAACTGCTTTCGCATTATAATGGGTGGCATCCGGTTCTCTCAATACAGTCTGCAGGATCCGCAATGGTTTGTGAAACCAGCGTAATTTGACCTGTGAATTTTGGTTCGCCGACACTGGTTGAGCGTGTGTAATCGGAAGGGATACTACGCCTCCAATCACAGCCGAATATTGAATGAATCTTCGTCTGTTTAATTTCTTTGGATTTGTCATTTCTAGTGTAATTTTGATCAGGCGTATGACAATGAATGTATGAAAAAATTGTTGGTAAAATTACTTATATACATATTTATTGACATAAGAGCTCTCGCCTTTTTTACTTCCGAAAGGATTGATTTAGCGTGAATCAGCCGGCGACTTTTAATAATCTAATAAAAAGAGAATCACGGATGATCGGCGCGATGAGCTTCCCGTAAAAAAATGTAATTTGCGGAGGCAGCTTCGCAAATCCGGCGATCATTTTCATTTACCGGTTGTAATAGTTAACTGGTATAAAAACAAGTAAATTGCGAAATTATAAGCGTCTGGACGAGGGAGACTCTGCCTTTCATTGCGATACAACTTTTGAAAACCCATTAATGCGATACCATATCATTAAGAAGAATAGCTTCTGGCTGTTAGTACTTGTATTTTTAGTGACCTGTACTTCCAGGCGTCCCGAAACAAAAATTCTTTTATATTCTGATAAAGATTCCCCCCAACTTGAGCAACAGTTACGTGAATCAGCAGATAAATTGGGTTGGGGCCTCGAAAAAGTTGAGGACCACTTATCTTTTAACGAAGCATTCATTCAACAGTATAGCCTTATTGTTACCAACTTTTCCTCCCTCAGCCAATTAAATCACAGAGGCGTTGTTGCCATGAAGCGCTATCTTGAAGCAGGAGGTGGGGGCATAGTAGCGGTAAAAGACACCACCAATACCCAAAATGAATGGCCCTGGCTGTGGGCTTTCAATACCCTGGAGATGGGGAGACCAATAAAGCAGGATAATGGCAACTTAATTATCTTATCAGCAACCTTTAGTCAGGATCAACTGGAAACTGCGCTTAAGTACTCCGTTGGTTCCAATGGAATTCCGGATTATAATATGACAACTACCCTGGATGTGCCTGACGCAAGTCGCTATACTCACAGGGTATTAACACAGGGAATGGATGAGCCTATGGAGATGGCGATACTTCCTGATAACAAAGTTTTATTTGTTGAGAGAAAGGGGGCGGTGAAACTCTTTAACGACAGCTCAAAACAAACAAGAACGATTGCTCAATTCAATGTCTTTAGTGGTATAGAGGACGGACTGCTGGGGGTAGCGCTTGATCCTGATTTCAAGAAAAACAAGTGGGTTTATTTTTACTATTCTGTAGGGGGCGATAAAAGTGTAAACCGTTTGTCCAGAATGGAACTGCGGGATGAGGAACTTATCATGTCATCAGAAAAAGTATTGCTTGAAATACCCACGCAAAGAATTTACTGTTGTCATTCCGCGGGATACCTGAGTTTTGGTCCGGATGGTTTGTTGTACCTTTCCACCGGTGATAATACAAACGCTGAGGAAACGGAGGGATATGTTCCCATTGACGAAAGGCCAGGGAGAGGACTTTCAGATGATCAGGCGACGGCAGCAAACAGCAATGACCTGCGTGGTAAGATCCTCAGGATAAAACCAGAACCGGATGGAAGTTATTCTATTCCGGATGGAAATCTTTTTCCAAAAAACGATTCGGAAGGACGCCCCGAGATTTACATCATGGGATGTCGGAATCCTTACCGTTATTCAATAGACCAAAAAAATAAGTTCCTGTACTTTGGAGATGTTGGGCCTGATACCAAGGTTCCCGCAAGAGACGGAACCTTAAGCTTTGATGAGATCAATCAGGCAAAAGGTCCGGGATTTTTTGGCTGGCCCTATTTTCTTGGAAACAATGAGGCCTTTCCTCATTATGACTTTGCCACTAAGGTGGAAGGTCCCAAATTTGATCCGGCCAATCCCCTGAATCAATCGCCCCACAATACGGGTACGCGGAAACTTCCCCCTGCACAGCCAGCAATGATTTGGTACGGCGATGGCACGTCTAAGCGATTTCCATTGATAGGCAACGGAGGAGAAAGCGCCATGGCAGGTCCGGTGTATTATAGTGACTTGTTTCCGGGATCTACGGTTAAATTACCCGAATACTACAATAAAAAGCTCCTCATCTATGATTGGGTTCGCCGTTGGTTTATGGCAGTTTCCCTCGATGACGATGGTCGATACGTGCGAATGGAACCTTTCCTTGATCACATGGAATTTGTTGCACCAACGGATATCCAATTCGGACACGACGGCGCTTTGTATATAATGGAATATGGTACGAACTGGTTTGCAAAAAATAATGATGCCAGGCTAATCAGAATTGAATATTCGGAAGGTAATCGGAAGCCAGTGGCGGATATCAAAGCAGATCATATTTACGGAGCTGTGCCATTTACAGTTCAATTTACAGCGTCAGGTTCGATGGACTATGATGAAGATGATGTGTTGCAGCATAGCTGGCAGATTCAAGGAAAAATGATGGACGGAGAAAAAGTAGTGCACACTTTTCAGACGCCGGGTACGTATGAGGTCAGTTTAACAGTAACCGATAATCATGGTGAGAAAAGTACCTCAATGATACAGATCAGGGCTGGAAACGAGCCGCCGGTGGTTAAAATTAAGACGAGTGCAAACAGAAGTTTTTATTGGGATAATGTTCCTTTGGATTACATGGTTGAGGTAAAAGACAAGGAAGATCTGCAAATTGATCAGGCGCGCGTGGAAGTCTCATTAAACTATTTGCCGCAGGGAAAAGACGTTGCCGTTATACTAACCAATCCAAGGGCA
Source organism: Cyclobacteriaceae bacterium (assembly GCA_039917935.1). Classification (GTDB taxonomy): domain Bacteria; phylum Bacteroidota; class Bacteroidia; order Cytophagales; family Cyclobacteriaceae; genus Chryseosolibacter. Next base: position 3,067 of record JBDSIM010000104.1, read on the forward strand.
GCAGGCAACCTGCAATTCAGCAAAGGTCAGACTCTTCTTAATCAACTGGATTGCAAAGCCTGCCATTCAACTGATCAGGAATCTGTAGGACCTTCCTATTCAGCCATTGCAAAAAGGTATGTTGGTCAGCCGTCAATAGTGAACGAACTCGCGCTTAAAGTGATTGAGGGAGGAACCGGAAAATGGGGGCAACGTCCCATGTCTTCCCATCCTGACCTTTCAGTAAATGATTCCCGAGAAATAGTTCAATATATTTTATCGCTGAATGATGCACACAATTCTTTGCCAACGGAGGGTACCCTGACACTGAAAGATCATGTGGGAAAAGGAAATGACGGATCATATTTACTGATGGCGAGCTACACGGACAAAGGTGCTAATCAAATTGAACCGTTATTTGCCCGGGCTTTCATTGCCCTTCGGAATCCCTTGATTCAAATTGAGGATTATGATGAAGGCAATCTAAGGTTTGGAACTATCACCACTGAATTTTTAACCTTTGCTTCAGGCATTCGTCCTAAAAGTTTTGCCAAAATCGCGCAGATAGATCTATCATTGGTTAAACATGTACGATATCGTGTTCAGTCGCGCGGTATAGGAGGGAATATTGAGATGCGGCTTGATTCAAAGGAAGGCAACATCATCAGTACATTCAAAATTCCTGCAGGATCGATTGAAAACCTGAAAGAGGGGTGGAAGGTGGTCAGTGCCGAAATAGTGGAAAAGACTTCAGGTATTCACGACGTATATTTTGTTTTTACAAGTCCAGGAGGGGAAGAGAAAAATTTATTTAACCTTGATTGGGTATACTTCTCAAATTAAGTTTCATTGAATAATTAGTCAAAATGCAGACTGGGTGCTGATTTTTTATTGCTCACTTAACTTGAATTAGTATGACGCCGCCAGTAAAAGAAATGTTTTCAATATTTTTTATCATGTTAATATGCCTTTCCTTAAAAGCACAGTCTGCCTCGGAGGTAAATATCATGAAGGATATTGTATATGGTCGTTCGGGAGGCGTAGAACTTAAACTGGATTTGGCTCAACCCGCAAAAGGGGAGGGGCCTTTTCCAGTTGTCTTTTTTTTTCACGGTGGCGGCTGGCAACAGGGTAATAAATCTCACATGCACCGTTGGCTTCGAAGATTTGCTTCTGAGGGATATGTTTCTGTATCGGTCGCATACCGGTTTGCGCCGCAATTCAAATGGCCATCTCAGGTGGAGGATGCCAAGGCAGCTATTCGTTTTTTACGCGGGAATGCCCTCGCCTATGACATCGACCCTGATCGCATAGGAACTATGGGTGAATCGGCGGGTGGTTATCTTGCACTGATGACCGGCTTAACCGCGCCGAGTGACGGCCTGGAAGGCGAAGGCGGTTCTGCGGAGTTTTCAAGCAGTGTCCACGCAGTTGTGAGTTACTTTTCAGCCACTGATTTTTCGGGACCAGCCCGTGTACTTACTTCTGAACTTCAGAAGGAAATACAGAAATATTACAATAAATCATTGACACAGGTGCGAGCGGACTTCACGGGCACATCGGATCCCGACGATCCCATTCTAAAAAAAATATCAGTATTGCCTTACGTTGACAAGAATGATCCTCCCGTTCTTATCTTCCAGGGGGATAGTGATCCTTTTGTTTCTGTAGATCAGGCGAGAAAGCTGGCGAGCAGACTGGAGCACTCAAACGTCCCGCATGAACTCATTATTGTCAAAGGTGGAGGTCACGGTTGGACAGGGGCCCTTCAGGATGAAACCACCCGTCAGATGCTTGAATTCTTTCACCGCGTATTGAAAGGGAAGAAGTGATCTAGCGTCGGAAGTGTTAAGTCCCATTTACTTTTTGGTGGACGCATTAATATTACACACTCTTGGACAACGCTATCTCATTTGAAAATATTTTTATCCCAGCCTCTGAAATCGTAATATTTTGATTTTGGCTCGCCGGTCCAGCCATTAATTCCTTTTTTTGGTAGTAAAATGCAATGGACATAAAAGACCGGGATGGCGGCTTAGCGCAAGAAGCGTAAAAGCATACATTCGTCCTGCTAATATTGAAATGGTTACCATGACGATGACGGTAATAATATATTTTATTAATTTTCTCCATTTCGGACTTCTCTCTTCAAAATGGCCTAAGAAGATATTACCGAGTAAAAACACAAAAGTCACCATTGCAATATCAAACCATAATGTATTGGTATTTCATATATTCAGTAATTTAGTTCCAGGTGAGAATTACATTCATTTCAGTTGTGAAGACGTGTCATCTTTGCTTTTATCTGCTTTGCCGGTAATTTCGGGATATGCTGAAATCGATTCTACTTTTGCATCCTTAATTTAATAAAAATACTTCTCTCCAAATGACAACCGCGGGAAGCTGGCGCGGAATGCCTGTCCGACTACCGGCAGACTACCGGCGGATTATTTCCGTGCCTTTAAAAATCTTAGTGCAAAGCCTGGTTTTTGAGTGGAACTTAGTTCCACAGCCGCACCTTAGACGAGCTGGCAAAATAATCCAGAATATTTTGTCAAAGATGCCTAAGATTCAGGCAGCGTATAGGGGGATTGATCAGAAGGAGTTCATGGTAGGATAGGATCAATGTCACCAGGCGATATTGCCACATGATCCTTCATGAAAGAGGGAAGGTAGGTTACGTGATTTTTTAAAAAGGTAAATAAGACACTTCCTTTCGCTCGCCCTTAAAATTAATAACCACTATCTTAACCATCTCAGGTGAATATCTCACACTCCTTGACGATTGCGATAAGTAGGTTGATCCGTAAGAAAATTCATATTTATAGGTCTTTCCATTTTTGAAAGTTATTAGGGCCGATGCATCATCAGGCTTAGCAGAATAACTTCTATTTTTTTGATTGACCTCATAAGTTTCCATCAAACCGGAATTGTTTCCCACCATCAGAAGCTGTCTTCCATCGCCTGTTATCAGTTTAACCAATCCTTTCCCATCCCCATCAGCAAAAAATCCAGAGTCTATCGCTTTCGCGGGATAGAAATTTCCCTGCCCGTCGCCCCTCAGATATAGACCTAGAAAAGCGTCGTATCGTCCTGTGTTTACTTCCGTTGCGTACATATTCCCAACCATAATCACATCCTGATTGCCATCCTGATTGAAGTCATCCGCAATCATACCATAAGCTGGTGAGAACTGGGCTTCCAGGGGCAGCGAGATAATAGAAAAATTTCCATCACCTAAATTTTCAATGTAACTCGTTTCAAAGCGTTCGCTGCAAACTACATACGCTGTTGCCAACTCTGACTTCAGGAATGACTCTTCAAAAGTGGCCTCGGAATATTCTTTGTACTTTCTAAAGCGTAATCGCATGACACTGATTTGGCTGATCAACTCATCACGGGCATGAAGTATGTATTTTGTTCCCTGAACGAAGTAGGTCATGACTGGATCCATAGAACCATTCTTATCATAATCTGCGGCGTAAACACACAACGGTTCTTTTTCACTTCCTTTGTATCGCGTGTTCAATCCAAGATTGCCTGCGATGTAATCCATGTCTCCGTCATTATCAAAATCTCCCGCTGTCAAACTATTCCACCACCCTGATGTGTTT
>JBDSIM010000105.1:0-14023 GCA_039917935.1 Cyclobacteriaceae bacterium
TCGGTGTTTCCTACCGCTTAAATGATTCTGTTATTGGTTTGTTTGAACTACAGATCAACGAAAACTTTCACGTGGGCTATGCCTATGATATTACCACCTCTGATATCCGTTTATATTCAAACGGTTCTCACGAGATTATGATCAATTACCGGATCAAGATTCCGAGACTCCATACTGGATTGCCCTGCCCTTCATACTGGTAATAAGCAAAAAGCGGAATGCCTAAAAAAGTTGAGAGGAAGCCTGATGATAAATGTCAAGGAGAATTGAGTAACAATCCATTCGGGTCAAAAAATAGTGTTCAATAAAAAAATTTTGTGGTCTTTTATCCACCTGGCACTTTAAATAATATACGAAAAATCGCTGATAAATTCAAGGGAAATGCTGCCATTATTTTCCTTTCATAATGCTGGGATTCTATCTCTACTGAGATAGAACCATAGTTACCGATAAACTAAGGTTCGACGGTTATACCTTTTTCTTCCTTATTGTACTCTTCCCTTTCTTTCTGTCATCCACGCGCAAATCAATCAGGTAAGAAACGGAGGCACGTATGCCTTTGATCCTGGATTGTAATACGTCCTGGTAGTAAGTCGGTAAAAAGGTTCCATTGCTGGAGGGGGAAAGAAAACTGTGACCCAGTTCATAGCGGAGCATGACCAGGAATTTTTGATTGGGTACCGGTTCAAATACCAACCCGGCAGCGATGTTTAATCCCAATTGAATACGATTGGGATCCGAGATGTTCATTTCATGACTGGAAAGATTTTCAGGTTTCTTTCTAAATACAATTTTATAGTCGAGCGCTTCCGTGCTAAACTCCGTACTTTCAGCCAGATCGGAGTCGTACAACTTTCCTTTACCCCCTAGCCAGTAACTGATGTTGGGACCAACGCCAAGGTAATATTTGAATTCCCTGGCCCTTCCGATCTTTCCCCTGAAGTCGACGGCATAGACAATGGGCACTTCAATAAAATTATACCGTACTGTATTTTTCAAAAGCGGGTCTTGTTTTCCCTCGACAATCTTCCCTTTTGTTGAATACAAAAGGGAGCTATGGAGGAAAAAACGGTTCCTTACCTTAAGGGATAACGTTGCGCCGGCGTGAAAGCCAAACACTGGTTTGATCGTATAAAAAGTATTGAAATCACTATTGTCAAACTTTGTCCAGGACATTTGCCCTCCCGCCACAGGTCCAACGGAAAGCTGAGCGCTTGCCAGGTAGCTAACCGAACTCAGTAACGTAGTCAAACAGAAAAAATAAATTTTCATTTACCTATAGGATTGGTAACAATCATCCGCAATTCAGATCCAAATTTAAGTTACGTCTCCGTATACAGCTAAAAAGAAAAAAACACTGTATATTCGTAAGTTTTGTGTAAAGTAACACATTACTGTATTGTTTGTATAGGGTTTCTTTTTCCAATTCGATGAAACAACTTTTTTAAAGCGTCAACAGGCGAATTAAAGCCTGGTTTTTTTAGTGACCTTTACGCTTTTGTACCTATTAATAGAGAGGATGCGCAATCTTTTTTATGTCCTGATAATCCCGCTGATCTTGAGTTGCTTCGATAGCAACGCGCAAAACTATGCTGTTTACAATAGCTATTACCTCAATCCTTATTTATATAATCCAGCCGAGGCAGCGTCAGAATACACGTACGTATTTGTGAACCACCGACAACAGTGGATGGGTATTGAAGGTTCTCCGGTTTTAACCACGGTGAACTTTAATACCATGCTCGATAATACCCGTTCCGGTGTAGGCGTAAAAATGTCCTCGTATAAACGTGGTTTGCTCAGTACAACTGATGTGGCGCTTACCTATGCGTATGGCTTGAGCTTTAGTGAAAAAAGCAGATTATATTTCGCGCTCTCCGGTGGCGCAATAACAAACAATATTGATATCACCCAGGCAGACCCCTCCGATCCTGCTATAACAAATTACCTGGCAAACAATATTCAGCCCGCCGCCAATTTCGGATTCATGTTTAAATCAGAATCTGGTTTTAATTTTGGCATGGCGCTGCCACAATTATTTGCTCCCAAATTCAACAACCCATCGAGCTTTGAATTTAATTCTGCATCCCCTTTCGACAATGTCATTGTATCCGCCTACTATAGAAAGAAATTGCAAGGCAAAATGGTAAATCGTGTGAAAAAAGGGGTTCGTACGAAAGCCAAAACAGAAGGCAGTTATGCCCCGTTGGAATTTTATGTATTGTACAAATATGCCAAACCAGGAAACAGCCAGGCTGAAGCGATGATAAAACTTAATCTGTCAGAAAACTTTTGGCTCGGGGCAGCGTATCGCCAGTCATACGGCATGAGTGGCTCAGTGGGTCTAGCCGTTAAAAAATTTCTTTTGAGTTACTCTTACGAACCCGGCAATCAACCTGAACCCGCATTCTCCCAGGGCACGCACGAAATTCAACTTGGGCTTAGGTTGGGAGACCTTAAAAAGTTCAGACGCGTAGCCCCGGTTCTTCGTTCAACATTAAGGCCACAAACAGAACAACATTCTGCCCGTTTTAAACAGGAAATTCCAGACCTGCACGAGGTACTGCCAACGGCTCCCGAAGCCAACAAGAAATATTATGTGGTGATCAAGGTCTTTGGCGATTTTACGAGCGCTGACCGCTTCAAAAAAGAGTTGCGTGGGCAGAAGCTCAATGCCGACTTGTTTTATTATGAAAAAGACCGGAAGTACTATGTACACATTTTTGCGACAGAGAAATCAGCGGAAGCTTTTGAGGAAGTGCGGAATCTCAAAACTTTCACGAAACTGAAGGAGGCAAGGGTACTCACCGTTGAGCCCAAGAAATAAGGTTACATAATCGGGTCGAAACGTTATTTATGCTATCTATGACAGCACTTTATCAAACCGGAGCCAGATGCTTGCTATTGACTTGTCTGTGTCTGGGCTATATCACTGGCTTTGCGCAAAAACCTGTTATCAGAGACATTGATAAAATAAAAGGAAGCAATGGCGAGGTGGTAACCATGCAAGGCAGTTTCAACGGTGATGCGACAAAGGTCGACGTTTGGTTTGGAGCAGCAAAGGGCAACATCCAGTTTATTTCCGATCAGTTACTGGAGGTAGCGGTGCCTTCCGGAAGCACTTATGACAATATTGTTGTTACCGATATCGTGTCCGGATTAAGCGATCAATCCAACGAATCATTCCTGCTAAGCTTTGGTGGAAATCACGGCATCATGGATATCAATCTGGAAGGTCAGCTTGACTTCAACAGTCAGAGTGGATTGTATGACCTGTGTTTGTGTGATCTTGACAGGGATGGAAAAACCGATATCGCCACGGCCAATGATAATGCCAACACATTGAATGTATTTTCTAACACAACAGTATCTCCCGGCTTAACAAACATAAGTTTCAATGCAATACCGATTCTAATTGGTACACGTTCCATCCACGCCAAATGTGGTGATCTGAATGGCGATGGAAAACCAGATCTTGTTATTTCAGAGGGAGGTTCCAGTGGTGACAGGATATTTGTGTTTCGCAATACCAGCACGGGTCCTGGAGTTTTTACTTTTTCTATTCAATCTACAAAGCTCACGGGTAAGAAAGTTAAACGCGTAGACATTGCAGACCTCGACAATGATGGCAAACCTGAAGTCATCGTAACCAATCAAACAGGAAATAATGTAACGGTACTGGTGAATCAAAGTACCCCCACGGCCATTGCTTTTAATGCTACCCCTATAACGCTGAACATTACCGGTGCGGCAAGTACGGACGGGCTGGCAGTTGATGACCTGGATGGAGATGGTCTCCCGGAAATTGTTACCAGTCAGTTTCTGACGGCAACGAGTAATCTGTTTATTCTGAAAAACACGAGTATACCCGGAAATATTTCTTTTGCCAACAACATTACCTTTCCGCTGACCGGAACCATCGTCAACCTGAAAATCGGAGACCTTGATGGAGATAACAAACCCGAAATTGCAGCCACTCAGTTATTGGGATCCGGTATCGCGATATTCAAAAATCAAAGTACCACAGCCCCAGACTTCGCATCACCTGTCAGTATACTCACCGATGAAAGGCCATGGGGAATTGATTTTGGAGACATTGATGGCGATGGGAAGACGGACATCCTCGTGGCGTCCTTAACAAAGAAATCTGTCACCATTCTGAATAATGAAAGTACCCCTGCCGCTTTTTCATTCTCCGCCGTGGTCAAAGCGACTAGTTTTATAAACCGTCACGTCAGTATTGGAGATCTTGATGGTGACAGCAAACCAGATATCGTATTCACCAGTGTGGATGACAACAACAACAATATCCTGGCCTCCAAAGTCTCGGTATTCAGAAATAAAAGTTGCCTGGTTCCTGTGATAAGGCCTGGAAACGCTGCAACTATTTGTGTAGGATTTTCCTATCGGCTGAATACAACTTCCAGCAGGGGAACCACCTATGTTTGGAAAAATGGCGGCGTAACGGTGGCTACTGGCACAGATCCTTTCCTTGATGTGTTGGTTAGCGGAAACTATACCGTGACCGCCACCGGCGAATCCGGATCCTGCTCAGAGACCTCCAACGCAGTCGCCATTACGGTCGATCCTGGAGTAACTACAGGCATTGCTATTCCTGCTAATGACGGACCTGTTTGCCTGGGAAGCCCGCTTTCCCTTTCCGTCAACGATGTTGGCGGAACAGCATACAACTGGAGAGGCCCTGATGGATATACCGCTTCCGGTTTGACTCCCCCTCCTATCCTCAACTTTCAGGCGGTCAATGCGGGGCGATATTACCTCGATGTTGTCGTAGGTACCTGTATCGCTCAACAGGCCTCCACGGTCGTACAAATCATCAGTGTACCAGACTTTCAGATCACTTACACTGGGGCTGATATAATTTGTCCTCCGGATGCCAAAACTTTAACGATAGTGCCCATTGACCCTGACTATAGTTTACAATGGGCTGAAAGAACCGCTGGAAATATTGCGGGCGCCACCGGAACTTCCACCACGGTTATGGCTTCCGGAAGATATTTTGTGAAAGCGCAGAACATCCCCAACCCGGGCTGCGCCTCGGTTGAATCATCAGAGGTTTCCATTACCGCTTCGACACCACCAGTTGCAGCGTTTAACGCTCCGGCTACTGCCTGCGCTGGCCAGATAGTTACTTTTTTAAACCAAAGTACCACTAACCCCATTATCCCAAAAACTTATACATGGACCTTTGGGGACACGCAATCGGCAAGTACCGACAGCCCAACCCATCAATATGGAACGGCGAATACGTTTGGCGTAACGTTAAAGGTGAGTTATGGCAGTGCTGCGTGCGAGAGTCAAATCGTTAAAAACATAACCATCGAAAGCGCGCCCGCAGCCACCATTACCGCACCCGGAAATATTTTTGACGTTTGCCGTGGAGATAGCCTGCAGCTGACCATCCCAGGAGCATTCACATCTTATCAATGGAGCACCGGTGAAACTTCATCTTCCATTTTTGTCAGGAATGCCGGAGATTATTCTGTCAATGTTACGACAGCAAATTGTGTCCTGACAGCTACCGCGACCGTTGATACGTTACAAGCTCCTGTTTTAACCATTACCGGTGATCCCTTAGAAGTAAATCAGGGTGGCAGTTCACAAATATCAGCCACCGGTGCCCAGAGCTATTCCTGGTCGCCACCCGAATCCCTGTCGGACGCAACCATTTCAAATCCTGTAGCGAGGCCGTTAGGTACTACGACGTATACGGTAACCGGCACAGACAGCAACGGTTGCAAGGCTGATAGTAGTATTGAAATCACCGTGAAAGGTGATTTGATTGTAAATAAGTTAACGCCCTCCAGATTCTTCTCGCCAGGCAACGGTGACGCTATCAACCCTTTTTGGCTGATCACCAATATTCTTGACTATCCACAGTGCCTGGTATCCATTTACGATGACAAGGGAATTAAAGTATTTGAATCAAAACCCTACATCGAAGATTGGGATGGTACTTACAAAGGGAAATCTCTCCCAGATGGTGTTTACTATTTCGTTATTCGTTGCGATGGCGAAGAGAAAACGCCAAAAACGGGTAGCATCACCCTCCTTAGATAATTTTTGCTGCAGCCTGTCGCCATTAGTGGAGGCTAATCGACCACATCCCTAAAATGACCAGAATGCGGCCTTTCCAAAGATTCTTTCAGGTTACAACGCGATACCTTGTAGACATTAAACCTAAAGTATGTTGGGATCTTGCGATTCCCTATTTTTACACACTAACCTGAAGACTATGAAAAGGCTGTTCATTCTGTGCACATGGGTTTTGATGCTCATCGCTGCGCACGTATCCGGCCAGGGATCGGAAATCTGTAACAATGGCAGAGATGATGACGGTGATGGCTTTATAGATTGCTACGATAACAATTGTTCTGCCAGTACCTTTTGTAAAGATTTTTATCTGGGAGATGAGGCTTTATGCCAGGCCATCCCTCCGGCCTTCCCCAAGTTCACCATGTCGCTCGATTTTTCTTCTCCAAACGAAACAACCAACCACCTTTCCCGTATGGCAGTGGGTGATCTGAACCGCGATGGCAAACCGGAGATCATTACCATGAATAAGTATACAGACAAGGTTTTCATACTGAATGGTACCGACGGAAGTATTCAAAGAGAAGCCAGTGTTGACTTTGACCCTGGTTGGGAAATCGCCATTGCTAATATTGACAATGATAATTGTGGCGAAATTTTCTTCTTTGGAGACTATGATCCTCCGGGAGACAACAACAATGGATCTTATTTATTTGCCTACGACTGTAACCTGAATTTTATCTGGAGAACAGCTGAAAGATTAAGGGGCGATCCAATCAACTTCGGTCTGGCGGATTTTGATGGCGATGGCCGCGTTGAATTATATGCGAAAGATGAAATACACGATGCCCACACGGGCGTGAGAATAGTAAAATCTACAGGAGCCACCTGGAATAGAATCAATGGCGGACCCGTTGCAGTCGATATCGAAGGGGATGATAAACTGGAACTTGTTATCGGTTGTTCCATTTACAGCGTAAACCTGGCAACACGAACCCTTGACGCGGGGTCTCTTACCCTGCTGAAAAGCGCTTCGCAATATTTCGTCAGAAACGAATACAACGCCACCAGTATTGCCGACTACAACCAGGATGGATTTCTGGACGTTCTTGCCTCGGGCTCTACCAATTCCAACGGTGCCAATACCACTGTTTTCTTTTGGGATGTTAGAAATAATTCAGTGCAAACGTATAGTGATCCGATCCCTGGAAATATTACCATTTTTGCCTGCCCCGATAATACCGGAGAGCATTATAAAGATGGATGGAAAAATGGTACCGGTAGGATAAACATAGGGGACCTTGACGGGGATGGTAAATTAAATGCGTCCTATGTTTCCGGTAAATATCTCTATGCACTGGATGAAAATCTTAGCCCGCTTTCCTGGAGCCCTAAACTAGTAAATGAAGAAACTTCCGGACATACCGGTTGTACCTTGTTTGATTTTAACGGCGATGGAAAATCCGAGATCGTTTACCGTGATGAAAGATTTCTTTACATTATCAATGGTACCGATGGTTCAATTTATAATCAGCAGGCCTGCGTTTCCCGTACGAACCGTGAATATCCGATTGTTGCCGATGTCGATGCCGATGGGTCGACAGAGTTGTGTGTTACCTGTGGGTTTGATGATAACAATGCCATCAATAATTTCTGTAGCCTGGGATATTCGCGATATTCGCATGTCCGGGTATTCAAGTCCGCCAGCGACCCCTGGGTACCTGCCCGCAGAGTTTGGAATCAGCATGGGTACTTCAACGTAAATGTCAACGATGATCTTACCATCCCCATCAAACAGCAAAAACACCACATGGTGTTCTCTACAGGAAGTTGTACGGTTGGCCCGAACCGGCCCCTGAATACATTCTTGAATCAAACACCCTTTTTGAACCGGGATGGATGTCCTACCTATAAATCACCTGACCTGGCGTATGTTGATAATTCACTGACGGTGACCCCGCCGACCTGTCCTAACGGAGCTTTTACCGTTTCTTTTCAGATTAAGAATGAAGGCGATATAGGATTAAGCGGGAATGTTCCCATCACTTTTTACAACGGTAACCCTACTGTTTTTGGGGCCAGGAAAATCAGTACCATCATTGTTCCGTTGAATGATTTTCAAGTCAATGATACAGAACCCCTTGTGAACATTTTGGTCAACGGGCCAGGGGGACCCTTTACGTTGTACATTGTTCTAAATGACGCCGGTACAACTGTACCTACGCCGATCAGCCTTCCGAATACCAACTTTCTGGAATGCGATTACAATGACAACATCATCTCAGCACCGGTCAATCCATTACCTGTGGGCATTACTGCCTTAAAAGTTCAGGACAATATTAAATGTCTGGGAAGTTCATCTCCGAACAATGGCGCCGTCCGGGCGTTCGTGCCTGTTGCCGGTGGCGGGGAGAACTCCGCTGACTATAATTTCTATTGGTCAGTGGGTAATATCGCCAAACCTGTTCCGGCAGATTACAGTGGCGCCACCGTTAATAATATTCCAGATGGTATTTATACCGTCTTTGCCATTCATAAAACAGCCAACTGTAATTCCAGCACAGCCCAGGTAACGGTAGGGCGAGTGGATAAAGCCATTTCAATCACCATTGAAATGGTCCGTGCCGATGATAACTGCAGTGTGTCCAATGGAAGCCTGCGTGCGATTGTCAATGACACCGATGGTGATGGTACCGGAGACCCTACAGGCAACTTTACCTATGCATGGTATGAAGGTAACGATATTTTTACGGACCCGCTGGTGAGTATCAGTTACCTGGCCACGGGGTTGAAAGCCCGTACGTATACTGTGCTGGTGACGGATCCTGTGACCGGATGCCAATCGATTAACTCGAGGGCAGTGCCTGACCTGACTTCACCCCCAGTGGTTTCGGCTTCAGCCGTAAACATTATTTGTTCAACTACGAATTCGGGTTCTGTCTCTGCGAATGTAGTTGGCACAACAACAGGATTTACATTTGCCTGGTACAGGGGAAGTGTTATCAAACCATCTCCTGATTTTACCACCAGCACAGTGAACAATGTGACCACTGGAAATTATACTGTCGTGGCTACTGCTACTGTTTCTCAATGTCAGTCTCTTCCGGTTACTGTTACAGTAAACCAAAGCACAAAACCAGTCATTTCGGCTTCCGCGATTTCTCCGATGACTTCATGCAATGCTTCACTACCCAATGGCTCGGCTTCTGCATCTGTTTCCGGTGGAACATCAACCTATTCATTTGAATGGTTCCGCGGCCAGAATACCCTTGCTGTTAATCGTGTTTCCACAAATGCCAGTGCAACAGGCTTAGCAGCCAATATTTATACAGTAAAGGTTACCGATACGGCCACCGGTTGTTTTGAAACAGCCGAGGTAACCATCACTTATAATGTGGTTACCCCTACCCTGATTTTAGCAGCGGTGGGTGACCTGACCAATTGCACTACACCCAATGGATCAGTTACTGTAAATGTAACGCTCGATACACCAGCCGATTATATCTTCAATTGGTATAGTGGAACCGTTGTAAAAGTTACACCGGATTTTGCCGATCAGGACAACGTGTTAAGCAACCTGCCCATCGGTACGTATACCGTGCAAGCCGTCCACCGCACAAAAAATTGTATCACCACCGCGGTTCAGGCCACTGTTAAAGACAACACTCCCACGATATTAATTAACTTAAATGCGGCCATAACCGTATTACCCAGTGTCTGCGTTTCGCCCACCGGGGTAATGCAAGTAACGGTTTCTGCTCCCGGAAATATTTCCGGCTTTAATGTCCAATGGTTTTACGGTCGTCTCCCTTTTGCTGCTCCTCCGGTGCGTACTCATAATAGTGTTTTTACCTCAACAGCGTCGGGACTTAGAACCGGTATTTACACCGTTGTAGCAACAAACCGCGACAATGGATGTCAGGCCTCGGATGAATTTAATTTACCGTTTGCAGATGCACACGGTTTAAATTTGATCAGTAAAACTGACATTGATAAATGTATTCCCACAAATACAGGGACCATTACAGTTGACCTCATCCCTACCCCGCTGGCAGGCTTTAATGAGGGGGATTATGATATCCTTTTATATTCCGGCACCAACGACACGGGTGTTCCGCTCCAGGTCATTTCAGGTGTGGTCGGGATCACACAATATACCACCATGAGTACACTGACGCCAGCGTTCTATAACCTGGTGGCGGTTTCTAAAAATATTCTGACGTTAGATTGCCGGTCTGTACCGTTATTGGTGGAAATTCAACAAATCGTTTCGTATCCCTCTATCGTTGCGACTCAGATTGATGCCAATACAAATTGTTCAGGGGCAACCGCGAACGGTCAGATACAAATCGATGTTGACGGCCCGACGCCAGAGACGAATTATTCCTTTGTTTGGTTTGAAGGACCCAACACCGCTTCACCCGTACTGGGTACCGGAACCACCGGCACCGTAGGTGGAATTGGCGAAATTGCCAGTAACCTGCCCGTTGGAGTATACACAGTCGAAGTAACCAACACCACTGCTGTTTCGACTGGATGTTCAGCGACGGCGACTTTCGAGGTCTTTGATAATCCACCCGTGATCTCGATTGCCACAGCAGATCTTTCCATAGTGGATGTAAGCCTTTGTTCCAATCCGAACGGTGCCTCTGTTACGGTAAATGGAATTCGTGAAGGAGCTTCTCCTGCCCTGATGGCGAACTATTCATTTATCTGGTTAGATGCGAACCAGAATATCCTTCCCAGTGCCGGAGCACCGAATAATACCAATACGATTTCCAATCTCCCTGCAGGAATATACTATGTTCAGGCCACAAAAGATCTGGGAGCCAATGGATTAAGTTGTGCTTCGGCCCTCATTGAATTTGCTATCCTTGACAAAACTATTGGGTCCGTAACGGTTGATCTGACCACCATTATAGAGCCGACCCGTTGCTTGCAACCCGCAAACATTACAGGTGAACTCCATGCCCTGGCATCGGGAAACAGTACGACAGGCTATACCTATAGCTGGCATCCGGGTCCTGACACGAGTGCACCCTCCGCATCAAGTAGTCCCAATCTAACGGGCATTACCATACCTGTAGGCCAGACAGACATAACGTATACCGTCCAGGTAACGAACAATTCCAATAGCTGTTTGATAACGGCAACCTACGTTCTCCCGCTGGACATAGTACTGGTCACCATATCCGCCTCTGCTTCACCACTTACTTTTTGCAGTAGCGACAACGGTGGGGTTTTCGCCACGGTAAACAGTGGTAGCAGTAACAATTACAATTATCAATGGTACGTTGGAAGTGTTGTAAAAGCCACCATTGATTTTAATGGTAAGCAAAACACAACGCTGCCAACCGGAAATTATACAGTGGTTTCCATAGATCAGGCAGATGCTTTTTGTACATCGACCCCGGAAACGGTTACGATTGAAAACTTACAGGTAATTCCAAACGTCACTGCCATTGCCCTCGAACCTTTGACAATGTGTGATCCGGCAAAACCAGATGGGGTAGCCAGCGCTGCAGTGAACGGAGACGTGATTAATTATTCCTTTGAGTGGTACCATGGAAATACACCTTCTGGTGTGCCTATTTTTACGGGTTCGGAAATAAATAATTTACAGGCCACAACGTATTCGGTAGTGGCTACCAACCTGGTGACAGGGTGTTCTGACGTTGCGCAGGTTACCGTCAATCAAAATATTCTTGCGGTACCGCCCCCTCAGGTGACTGTATTATCGCACCAGACAAGTTGTATAAATGGAGCACCAAACGGAGCCCTTGAAACATCTGTGGATGGCAACACGCAGGATTTCATATTCCATTGGTATAGTACGAATCCCGGTCCGGCGCCAGATACTTCTTCCGCTGTTTTCCAGGGAGAGATTTACAGTAGCCTGGCAGTGGGAACCTATTATGTTTCGGCCACAAGCCGCGTCACGGGTTGTACTTCAGGCCCGGGCAATAATATCATCCTCGATGCTCCCGTCTATCCTGATTTTAATTTTAAGGTGGAGCCGGCGACCTGTGAAGGAAGCGATGGCTTCCTGGCAATATACATGCTGAATAATGTTGACATTACGAATGTGATTTGGGAAAATTCAGGGGGAACGCAAATTGCCGTCGGCCCCAACCTATCGGAAATTCCGGCAGGTAATTATAAGGTGACCGTGGTGTCTTCGCTCGGTTGTGAAACGTCAAAAGAAATTGAAGTCGGCACGGACATCCGGCCATTTAACGGGATCTCCAGGAACAGTGATGGCGCCAATGATATTTTTCATATCAATTGTATTGATGAATTCCCGACAAACCTGGTGAAGATCTTTAACCGGGCAGGTACTTTGGTTTACGAAGCTGCGGGGTACGACAACATCGATATTTATTTTGACGGTAAATCCAACAAAGGGATCAGTCTGATGGGCACAAACCTTCCGGACGGGACTTACTTCTATATTATTGATAAGGGAAATGGGGCGAAACCAGTAGGAGGTTATCTGGAGATTGTAAATTAAACTAAGGTAATGTCAAATTTTTGGAAGAAAGTATATTTTACAACGGGGTGGTTAATATTTTCATTCGCTGTTTTGCAGGCGCAGCAATATCCCGTGTTTTCACAATACTACTTTAACGAATTGGTCATTAATCCGGCGTATGCCGGTAGTCACGTTCAGTTAAGCGCCACGGCCATGTACCGGAACCAGTGGGTTAATTTCCCCGGGTCACCCAAAACGTATAACTTCAGCACGCACACATCGTTGATGAAAAACAAAATCGGTGTTGGAATCATGTTCAATCATGATGAAATCGGCAGTTATAAAAACAACCATGTGTATGGATATTATGCTTATAAAATCCATCTCGCGGATGCCACATTTTCCATGGGTTTACAGGCTGGCTTTAATTTATTGGGCGCCGACTTCAGTAGTCTGGATTTACAGAACCCCGGTGACGCATCTTTCTATAACCTGACCAGTCAGTTTAAACCTAACTTTGGAGCAGGTTTATTTTACAGCAAGAAAAACTTTTTCCTGGGAGTTTCCGTCCCTTTTATTCTCAACAATAAAATGGTTAACTCTTTTGAAGCGCTGGCAGGTGAAATAAAAGAGGCCCGCTACTATTTCATTCGGGGCGGAATGGTGTTGCCGTTGGACCAGATGGATAAGGTCAAAATAAATCCATCCGTATTAATCCGGGCACAGGAAGGTCAACCGATGAGTTTTGACCTTAATACAGCAATCATATTCTACGACGTTTTCAGCCTGGGGGGTTCCTATCGACTGGGTGACTCCTTCATCACGTTTATCGATCTGAAAATCAGTGAAAAAATTCACTTCGGATACTCTTATGACTGGACTTCATCCTCCATCAATGGATTCTCCAATGGCACCCATGAGTTTATGATCAACTACCGATCAAGGATACGCGGTATTCACAAAGATCCTGACTGTCCTCAGTATTATAATTACCGGTAAAATTCAAAGACCGCAAGTAATTTTATTTCCAGAAGGATCTTCAATAATGATGTCGAACGAAAAATAGTAGCCGTGACTGCGTTCTTTGTGATTTCTTTGTTTCAAACAAGCGCATGCTTATAACCTTCGCGATACATACGTTTATTTTTTATGCCCTTTGTGATTTGCATTTGGGTGTCTTCTAAACCGTAAATAGGGGTCAAGTTATTCTCCCGTTCTGGCAACCGTTCCTTGATTCACCTAAACCCGCGGTTAAAAAACCCGGGCTACAATATGCATCGCCCGTACAGGCCCTACCGGGCTTTTCAATACAAGACTCACGAACCCGAAATAATTGTGAGATCTTGTTTCGTTAAGTCCTGCAAGCAAAAAACCTTGGGGCTGACTAAAAAGTCGGCCCCTTCTTTTGAAAGAAGAGGCCGATGCCATAATTTAGTTTTGAGAAACAATAATTATGTATGGGCAAAATTACAAGTAAAGCTGCATTTAAGGAATACA
>JBDSIM010000106.1:0-9930 GCA_039917935.1 Cyclobacteriaceae bacterium
CCATATCCCAATGCTGTGCAGTCTGCTAATATCACATGTGTTGGTATTCTGGCGCATGAATCCGCATTGCAGGGTGGTAAAATTATGCAACTTCCGGATTTTACCTGGGGATGACACGCCATTTATCAAGCGGCTGCTGTATGGGATATTGGCCTTGTACTATTTGCTTCACTATAATACTAATATGACAAAAATTCACCATCCGGACAGTTGGTAAATGGAGCAAAAATATTTTTAAACACCTTTGCTTTCGTCTCGCCCTCGCCGACATCCGAGCAATGACATTGCCGCTGGACAATTTTTAAAGTTTTTTTATTCGCCTGCAGGCCGCGGAGGAAACCCCGTCAGGATTTTTCACTGAATGACCGAAAATAAAAGCCGCTTCAAAAAACAAACGGTTATTTTCGCAAAATCCCCGAATGAAATGTGGCTTCATCTTTTTAAGAAATGCACGTTTGTACTATTTACTTTCTTTGTGTGACTCTTATCCAGCTGTCGGCTGATACTTAGAAGAGCAGGGACTTTAAATGTTTTCAATATGCATTAACAGAAAAAACTTCATTGCAACCGTCTATTGTTCTGGCCATGTCTTATTAATCGATTTCCCACTCCAAGCGCAGCTGTAAATTTCCTAATGGATGACCTTGCGCTAATAATCTGAAAAGAATGCTTAAAAAATTCTACCTCATCCTGGCAGTCATTACTACTGCTACAGTTTCTATGGTCAGCGCTCAGCAGACCGCAAAGGTCACCGCTTCCGGAACAGGTTACCTGGAATATTTACCACAAGGATATAATTCGAATAATGATAAGTATCCGATTGTCATAGCATTGCATGGGATTAAAGAAAAGGGAACTTCATCTAAAGATCCCAACCTTGTAAAAGCAGGTGTGCTTAAAGTTGCTAATGTCGGCCTCGCAAAATATGTTAAGTACGGGGCGAAATATCCTTTCATTCTGATATCTCCACAGCTTAAGAAAAGCCATGGAACATGGCCGGCCGAATATGTGATGGAGGTGTTAAATCACGTTAAGAAAAATTTACGGGTAGATGACCGACGAATCTACCTGACGGGTTTAAGTCTGGGGGGGTTTGGTGTATGGAAAACCGCAGGAGAATATCCATCGGTTTTCGCAGCCATAGCCCCAATTTGCTCTGGAGGAAATTCCCTTGGTAAAGCCAACGATATTGCGGCCCAAAATCTGCCTGCATGGGGATTTCATGGAGGAAGTGACAAGGTTGTTTCTTACAAGGTGACAACCAAGATGATAGATGCCATCAATTCGGCACCGAAAAGACCAACCCCTCTCGCGAAACTGACGATCTTCCCAGGAATGAATCATGTTATCTGGGATAAAGCCTACAAGGAAACCAGTGTCTTAACCTGGATGCTTGGCTATAAAAAAGGTGAAACGAATGATAATGATAATGATGACGGTGGTGAAGACGGTGATGGTGATGCTGATGAGGACGGCGATGGGGAGGACGGTGACGGTGACGGTGATGAGGACGGCGACGAAGAGGAAGTAGAAAATTCTGATCCGATAGTCGACGCAGGGTCAGACCGGAGTATCATTTTACCGACCAACTCTTTATATATTCAGGCTCAGGCTTCCGATCAAGATGGATCTATTGAGTTTTATCAATGGACTAAAATTAGTGGTGGATCGTCCACGCTTAAGGGAGCCAGCTCTCCTAAATTAAGGGCGTTGGATCTGATAGAAGGTGAGTATGTATTCAGGCTTACTGTTAAAGATAATAAAGGATCCGAAACCTCAGACGATGTTACCGTTAACGTGGTAAAAGGCTCATCTGAAGAAGAGGAAGAAGGAGAAGAAGAGGAAGAAGAAGAAAATCAAACGCCATTCGTTTTTGCTGGTCAGGATAAGACTGTGAATTTACCCTCAAACGCAATCAACATCCAGGGGAAAGCCTCCGACAAAGATGGGTCGATCGAATCTTATCAGTGGACTAAAGTATATGGTGCAGCCTCCGCAAATCTAAGTGGAACAACGGAGGCAACCCTTCGGGTGTCAAATCTGGAAAGAGGGGCTTATATTTTCAAATTTACTGCCATAGATAATAAAGGAGGATCCGAATCTGATCTGGTAAAGGTAACGGTGAAAAATAAAGATGTTTTACCTATTGTGTCGGCAGGGCCTGACAAAATAATTAGTTTACCAAACAATACTATATCGCTACAGGGGCAGGCATCTGCTAAAGATGGGAAGATCGTTTCTTATCAGTGGACAAAAACATACGGTGGCAAGCTAAACCAAAGTGGGTCAACAGGGTCCACGCTTAGAATATCTAACCTTGAGAGAGGCGCGTACATTTTCAGATTGACAGCAAAGGACAACGATGGCAATCTAAATCATGACTATGTTAAGGTGACCGTAAGATCCAGGAATGGCACCTAGCCAAGATCAACTTCATTGGTGGTTCATAAAATAAAGCCCGTCATTCCTGATGGGCTTTATTATTTTGACAATTTCACTAAACCCCGATCTATTATAATGAATAATGAAACATGCTTCTCATTGTCAATCATTTACCGCTGGACTGAATAATGGGGGGCCATATAAAATATATTGCTTTTGATGCCTACTTACATTAAATAGCCTGAAACCTTTTTCCCTATGCTCCGAATCAAGGCTTACTTTTCGATACAGGTTCCCATTTTTGTATTAATCACCTGCATTCTTTTTTCTGTTCAACAGGTTTCCGGACAAAAGAAAAACAGAACCAAAGCCGTCCCAAAAACGGTTTCCTCTCCAATCATTCTGGCAGACAACGGGATGAGTCGATATCGGATTCTTGTACCTTCAACTCCCACTGCCCATGAGCAACATGCCGCTACAGTTCTCCAGGATTACCTGCTTCAGATATCAGGAGCTGCGCTTCCCATCATTTCAGCCAATAAGGGTAGAAGCCCTTATGAAATTGTTCTTGGTCAGAATGATCGTCTTGATGACCTCCCTGTAAAAATAAATTTTAATGTACTGAAAGAAGATGGTTTTGTGATTAAGACCGATAGCCTGCGTTTGATTATCGCAGGGGGAAATGAAAAGGGAACGCTTTACGGGGTATATACTTTTCTTGAAAAATATCTGGGATGCCGGATGTATTCCGCCAAAGTAAAAATTATCCCTGAGCAAAATCAAATTTCGCTTGAAAAGATCGATGAACAACAACTGCCGTCCATTGGATTCAGAACCACCCTGTATGAGGGAACCTGGGACAGAGAATTTATTGACTGGCATAAACTGGATCACGACGAAAAAGGAAATCGTCCGGAATGGGGAATGTGGGTACATACGTTTAACGCCCTGGTTCCTCCTGAGATTCATTACGAAGACCATCCCGAATATTACGCCATGGTAGGCGGTAAACGACTTCCTACGCAACTGTGTCTCACCAATCCGAATGTACTCGAAATCACGATTCAAAATCTCCGAAAAAAAATGGCGCAGAATCAGGAAGCCAAATATTGGTCCGTGAGCCAAAACGATAACCGCAGCTACTGCACGTGTGACAAGTGCAAGGCCATTGATGAACGGGAAGGCTCCCCTTCCGGATCCATTATTCAGTTTACTAATCAGGTCGCCGACCAGTTTCCGGAAAAAATTATTTCGACACTTGCGTATGAATACGGCAGGCATGCACCAAAAACTTTACGCCCTCGCGAAAATGTGAACATCATGTTATGCAGCATCGAGATATATCGCGATAAAGCAATTACAGATGATTCTACAAGCGCAGATTTTGCAAAGGATGTTGTCGAGTGGGATAAGATCGCAAAAGATATTATCGTCTGGGATTATGTGATCCAGTTTAATCACCTTATCAGCCCATTTCCCAACCTTCACGTTTTGCAACCTAACCTTCAGTTTTTTGCAGAGCATGGCGTATCGGCCATGTTTGAACAAGGCAACAGGGAAGTAGGTGGAGAGTTTGCTGAACTTCGAGCCTATCTGATTTCGAAATTGTTATGGGACCCCTATTTAAATGTGGACACGCTGATGGGAGATTTTCTCCAGGGATATTATGGTGCTGCGGCATTACCTATCAGGATGTACATTGATGAAATGCGCAGCGCCCTGCTCAAGGCCGGTAAACCATTGCGGATTTTCGGAACCCCCATGGAGGCAGAAACCAGCTATCTCACACCTCAGCTGATGGTGAGGTATGAGGCACTATTTGATGAGGCAGAAGCAAAGGTTGCTGCGCTGCCTGAAGTTCTGGAGCGGGTGAAAATTGCCAGGCTGCCGCTGGAATATGCTATCATGGAGCAGGCTAAAAAACATTTTTCCGGAGAGCGCGGTGTGTTTCAGAAAATCAATGATCGCTGGGAAGCACGCAGTGACATCAGGGCGAGAATTAATCCATTTACTGATCTTTGTATCCGGCAAGGTGTAACGCTGGTGAAAGAATGGAGCACTTCCCCGGAAGAATACAGGGCTGCCATGTATCGGTTGCTTTCTCAGGGCATGAATGAACACCTTGCGTATGGTAAGAAGGTTGCGTTTGTAAGTCCCGATGCTGCGCGACTTCCTGAAGGTGGTGGGTCAATGCTGACTGATGGGATTCGCGGAAGTCATGACTATGCTTATAACTGGCTTACCTTTCCCGGCCAAGACCTGAATGTAGTCATTGATTTAGAAGAGATAAAAACAGTAAAACGCATCGAGTCGGCGTATTTTCAGTTTGCCTTTTGGCTTACTGTATTACCAAAAAAGGTGGAATATTTCACTTCGATTGATGGGGTTAATTATGAACTTGCCGGTAGTGTGGAAAACACTTTGCCTATTGACCAATACGGTGGACAACAGCGGGATTTTATTTCGGAATTTACACCGCGAAACGCACGTTACGTCAAAGTTTTAGCCCAAAGTATTGGCAACACTCCGGGTTGGCATCCAGGTGCAGGACGTCCTGCTTATATGCGTGTTGATGAAATCCTGGTTGAATAGTTCAATAACTCTTCACGCCATCGTTTTAACTTTAAATGGCACTATAAAACTGGTTTTAAAACCATTTAACATCGCCATATTCCCTTCTTCATTGGAGCAAAGGGATTAAAAAAAAGGCTGGCTTAAAGCCATAAATATTTGTAGCTTAAGAATCTTAAAGTGAATATTAAACCATCAACGATATAGGCTATGCACAATTTATTGTTTTGATAAAATTAGATATTTCTACTCAGCCTACATTAACACTAACCATTCATTATGAAAACACCTTCGCAAAAATTATTGGAAAAATTTGGGTTAAAGGATCCGGAAAGAAAATTAACGCAAGGAACTGAAGAGACTAATCCCAGAAGAGAATTTTTTAAGAAAGCTGGCATGGGGGGAATGATGCTCGGCGGATTTATGTTCAGCCCCGTTGAGGACACTCTGGCGCAGGCAACATCAAACGTAAACCGCAACTCGGCCCCATCAGACCTAAAGATCACCGATATGCGCTACGCTGTGGTAATGAATGGTCACGCCCGTTGCCCGGTGATCAGGATTGATACAAACCAGGGAATTTATGGGCTTGGCGAAGTTCGCGATGGGGCTTCGTGGCGATTCGCGATGTTTCTAAAGAGCCGCGTTCTTGGGATGAACCCCTGTAGTGTGGAAATGATTTTTAAGAGACTTAAACAATTTGGATTCCACGGCAGGCAAGGTGGTGGAGTTTGCGCTGTTGAAATGGCCCTTTGGGATATTGCAGGAAAGGCATACAACGTTCCTTGCTACCAATTGCTTGGCGGAAAGTACAGAGACAAAGTAAGGTTATATGCCGATACCCCTGAAGGGAAAGATGAGGCTGATTTTGTCGCCAAAATAAATGCCAGGCTTGATAATGAAGGGTTCACCTTTATGAAAATGGATTTTGGTATAGAATTGCTGAAAGGTATTCCAGGCACCACGACTAACAGTAACTTCTGGGATATTGGTCGGCAATGGACCAATGAATCCATGACATATGGTGGTACAGAACACCCCTTTACTCAGGTTCAGATTACAGATAAAGGGTTGGAATTGATGACCCACAGAATTGCTCTGGTGCGTGAAAAAATGGGATATGAAATTCCGCTGGCATCCGATCACTACGGACACTTCGATCACAACAATGCTATTCGTCTTGGACGTGCCGTCGAAAAATATCGGCTCGCATGGTTGGAGGATATGATCCCCTGGAAATTTACAGAACAGTGGAAATTAATTTCAGATGCCATTGAAACACCCACCACTACCGGGGAAGATATCTATCTGAAAGAAGATTTTATAAAACTGATAGACATGCACGCCATCGACATCGTACACCCCGACCTGGCCACGGCCGGAGGTCTTTTAGAAACCAAAAAGATCGGTGATTATGCTGAAGAACACGGTGTTGCCATGGCCATGCACTTTGCCGGTACTCCGATTTCGTTTATGGCCAATGTACACTGCGCAGCGGCCACGCAAAACTTTATGGCACTGGAGCATCACTCCGTGGATGTGGACTACTGGACAAGCCTCGTAAAAACAAAAGTGCCGATGATCCAGAAGGGCTTCGCGAATGTGCCCGAAGGTCCGGGACTAGGTGTAGAGCTTAATGAAGAGGTAGTGAAGAAACACCTTGATACAGAAAACACCAACTATTTTGCGCCCACACCTGAGTGGAGCGTTGACCGCTCATGGGATCGGTTGTGGAGCTGAGGGAGAAATTTGAAATTGTTTCAGGTTTCAGGTTGTTTCAGGTTTGAAGTTGTTTAAGGTTCAAATTACCTTTAATGGACAGCAGTGGGTCAAAGTTTAAAATGTAAAGTGTTTCAAGTTTGAAGCAGTTTCAAGCGCTTTACAACTTAGATCGAAATCACGGAACCCCGTAGGGGTGAAACATTTTGTAGCCCCCGGTTTCAACCTGGTTTCAACCGGGGGTTCCGGGTAAATTGAAGAGGTGTGCCATAGGAACCCTTGATCGGAGCTTCCCATTGTTTGGCACACGACACTGAACCTTGATCTGGAAGAAGTTTACGTAGGCGACGCCAACCAGGACTGCAGTGATTTGAAATTTGAAGTTTAAAATGTTTCAGGTTTCAGGTGGAAGTTCAAAGTACCTTTAATGTTTAGAATAGGTCGGGGCTGTGATAACACCCGCAGGAGTTGATCTTTCTCAGATTTTTAAAATTTAAAAAAATGAATCGTCATTTTAACACAGCACTCAGGACCACAGCCTTATCGGTTGCCATATTGGCAGTGGCGACGGAGAGCACACTGGCACAGAACGCCTCTTCCGGATTCTCCTGGCCGAATGGAAAACAGATTGCCGTAAGCCTCACGTTTGACGATGCCCGTAAGAGCCAGGTAGATGTTGGAACAGCGCTGCTGAATGAATATAACGTCAAAGCCACTTTTTATCTGGTACCTGGCCAGGTTAAAGAACGATTGGAAGGATGGAGGAAGGCCACAGCCAGTGGACACGAAATGGGAAATCATTCACTCTTTCATCCCTGCTCCGGCAATTTTCCATGGGCACGGACAAAGGCGATAGAAGATTACACACTGGAGAAAATGAAGAGAGAATTATTGGAGGCAAATATTGAGATTCAAAACTTATTGGGAGTTAAGCCTGAAGTGTTTGCCTATCCCTGTGGGCAAACCTATGTTGGCCGGGGCAGGGATACTAAAAGTTATATTCCGGTGGTGGCTGAGCTATTTCTTTCAGGAAGGGGTTGGCTGGACGAAGGTCCCAATGATCCGGCATTCTGCGACTTTGCTCAATTAACCGGAATGGAAATGGATGGGAAAAACTTTGAGGATATACTGCCGATACTTGAAAACGCAAAAACAAATAGACATTGGGTTGTGCTGGCGGGGCATGAGATGGGAGAATCAGGCCCACAAACTACCCGCCTTAGTATGTTAAGAAAACTGATCGAATATGCGCGCGACCCGGCAAATGGAATCTGGCTAGCCCCCGTAGGCACCGTTGCAAAATATGTAGAAGGAGAAAGAAAGTAAAAACCTTTGCGCACCCCAATCGTGACTGCCCGCTTGTCAAAGTGAAATGAGGTATTCTGATAGATCAGCCAGGTCTTGCTCGGATAATCCGAGACCACTGGCCGCTGGCATCAAACTCTTTTCCTGTTTCTTGCGCGATTTAATCCTTGCCACAGGTATTATGTGGATTTTCCCCGTGAGATCCTTTATCGAAATAGTTTCTGCCCCATCAGAAAGTAAAAAGCCGAAAAACGATTGACCATCACTGAGGCTGACTGTCCAAACTTCATAACCGAACACGATCCCCGCATCAGGGTTTATGATCGCATCCAGTAAATTCTCGCGATCAAATTTTTTGCCGATTAAGACGAGGTCTGGGCCGATTTCGTGTCCTGCCTTTTTTATGCGATGACAAGTTGAACAGTGATTCCTGAATAGCGTTCCTCCCGCTGCGAGGTTCTTTTTCATTCCGGCAATCCTGGAGATAGAATAATTATTTCCCTTTTCGGTACCTTCAAAATAATTTGATCCCTGAATTCGAATCGCGGAATTCGGGTGCTTATCGATAAGATTTTTCACGAATGGGTAGAGCGCCTGGGGTAGCTTTTTCTCGGCCATCAAACCGAGCAACATTTGACTTCCGACGTCATCTTTAGCCATGTCGCGGGCATTCCATTTTTTCTCATCCAATGGCATGTGCTCATCCAGTATCCTGCCGCGTTTTATTTTCATCGCAGTTAAATTGCGTTCCTGTTCGGCATCAATTCCTGAATTACGCCAATCCCACAAAGCAAACCAGTCGTTGCCCTGGCGGAATGTGGACCAGTAAGTTGCCTGCTCCGAAATTATTTTATCTTCATTCCGGGAAAGGCCAACCATGGCCTTTACGGCTGCAGGTGTATTGATGAAGGCCAGCGCGGTTAAGGCCCGTGATCGATCTGCTTCAGAAAGTGTCCTTGCAGAAACCCTTTCTTTCAAAGCATCTACCGCATCCGCTGGATGCAATCGCCAGATCAGGGAAGCCAGTTTCTCGTCCCACTGATCAGGACGCTTGTTGGCGGAATTATATTTTTTTATAAGTTGAGGATAGACTTCTGATTCATGCCCATCGAGTGTAGCACCTATGGCTTCGAGGTACCATCGATCGGTACCATCATAGGCATCGATGAGCTGAAGTAAAGTTTTTTTTGCCTTCTCAAATGGAATATCTCCCAATGCAATAATCACTTCCCTCCTGACGAAAGCGGAGGGATCATGCACAAGTTTTTCAGCGTATGGTAAGATGTCCGGCGTGATTTTTCTCAATGCCCGGAAGGCCACCAACCGTATATCTTCATCCTTATGGTCAAGCATGCCCTGAACTTCCGCCCGCCCCTTATCCCCTAATTTTGACAATAGCCAGATAGCCCTTGCCTGGTGAAAAGGATTCTCCTCCTTCAGTAATTCCTTCACCTCGGGAATAATGGATTCTCCTTCTGCTATTAATTTCTCCGACGCTGTAAAACGCACATTGATAGCCGGGCTCTTGAGTGCTTCAAGTTGATTTTTAATGGTACTTAAGTTAAGTTTTGGAGTTGATAGTTTCCTGTTTTTTGGAGCAATGCGGTAAATCCTTCCATATGCCGCGGTATCCTTCATCTGATGACCCCCTACCACAGGATCATACCAATCTGCGACATAAATTGCGCCATCCGTTCCAATGGCGACATCACTGGGCCGGAACCATTTGGCCGATTGTGTATTATGCAAGGAGTCATTCCAGACATAGCCCACATTATCTTCCTGGAGAGAAGTAATAAAGTTACGACGTTTTCCCAGGTCATATCCGGAAAGATGCCGTTGCGGTTGATAACCAAAAATAACATTTCGGCCTGCATCTGCACTGAGCAGTAATCCGTGATATTGTTTTCCAAGGGCATCGCTTTCATTCATCACCACGCCTGTGGGTGATCC
>JBDSIM010000107.1:0-10491 GCA_039917935.1 Cyclobacteriaceae bacterium
CCGGAAGTCAGAAGAACACTTCTTAGGGCACCGAAATACACACCGGAAAAATCAGTAATCTGAAAGAGAATATTTCATGAAAAAAATCGATTTCATTCTGAAGGGCCGAGAAAAAAGCATTGGTTCGAGCAAAAGGAAATATAGTCATGAACACCGAAGCGGAGATTGTACAAGCTGAGGAAGATTACATAGCGGGTAAATTTGGATCACTGGAGTATTAATAACAAAAAACAAAATACAGATATGGACAATACTTACACCGTTCCCGCGCAAACCCGTATCGGACACATTCACCTGAAAGTATCAGACCTTG
The DNA here is from genome assembly GCA_039917935.1 of Cyclobacteriaceae bacterium. Lineage (GTDB taxonomy): Bacteria > Bacteroidota > Bacteroidia > Cytophagales > Cyclobacteriaceae > Chryseosolibacter. The sequence goes on from JBDSIM010000107.1 coordinate 314, forward strand.
ACCGCTCACTTGCTTTCTACCGGGATCTGCTGGGCTTTCAAATTACGACTTTGTATGGAAATCAGGCAGCATTTATTTCCGCTGGCGGCTATCATCATCACATTGGATTGAATACCTGGCATAGCAAAAATTCTCCTCCTGCCTCCGATGAAGGTGTAGGTCTGTATCATACTGCCATTCTTTATCCTACAAGAAAAGACCTGGCAATAATTTTTGACCGGTTGCGCAAAGCATTTTATCCCCTGAGCGGAGCCAGTGATCATGGTGTATCGGAAGCATTGTATCTCAATGACCCTGACAATAATGGCGTGGAACTTTATTGGGACAGGCCGAAAGAACTTTGGAAATATAATCCCGATGGAACCATCGAGATGTATACAAAATCTTTGAATATGGATAGCCTCTTAAAAGAACTAAATTAACCAGATCCATTCAAAAAAACCCATTTTATTAAGTTACCTAAACAATCAGCCGGAAACAATTAATTTATTTACAATAAATATGGTTTATTTTGGTTGGGACTGAAACCTTTAAAGGCGCAAAAATGGTTGCCAAAAAAATAGCAGCAGAAAGAGCCGTTGAAAACATTCGGGAAGGAATGACTGTAGGGCTGGGCTCCGGTTCCACAGCCTATTACATGATTGAGAGGATCGGCGAAAAAGTTAAGCAGGGCTTAAAGATTAAAACGGTGGCCTCTTCCGTCAGGTCGGAGGACCTTGCCAGGAAGTTTAACATTCCGACCTTTCCTGTGTCAGCAGTGGGAGGAATCGATATTGCCATAGACGGGGCAGATGAGGTTGATGAGAAAGGGAATCTTATGAAAGGTGGCGGGGGTTCACTTTTGCGAGAAAAGATCCTCGCCTTTGCCAGCACGCTATTCTTCGTCATTATTGATGGGTCCAAACTCGTTGATCATTTAGGAAGAAGGCCGGTGCCTGTAGAGATCACTCCATTCGGTGCAGCGCTTACCTTACAACATTTAAGAGCGCTTGGCTGTGATCCATCCATTAGGAAAACAGAGGGAAATAATTTCATTTCAGACAATGGAAATATGGTTGTCGACTGCAAGTTTCAAACCATCGAAGATCCGGCCTGGCTGGACATGGAAATTAAAATTATCCCAGGAGTAGTTGAAACCGGTTTATTTTCCAAAAAAATAGTTACTTCAATTTTTGTCGGGTACGATAACGGTGAAGTGATCGAACGATATCCTCAGGGAAAGTGATCGGTATTTAAAATTATCCTGCCAAAACCCAAAAGATTCATTAAGTTTTAGAGAGATTAGTCTACTGATTGAAGAGTCTGCGACTTTTCGAAGCCGATGACCTCATCGAAACCAAAACTCAAGCGCGAATCCGGAATTCAGTAAACCACAACTTTACTATTTATTGATGAATCCCAACGCAATCGGTACTCCCGAAACTTTATTTTCTAATGACAATTCCGGGATTAAAATTGAATTGACCTTGTAAGCTTTCCATTCCGATCAAATAGTTTTACCCCTTTTATCGCGCGGGTGATAATAATGCGTCTTGAAGATTGCGATAAATACCCACTGCCATCCCCTATCTCCATTTTGCGCTCTCCGTCGTTGCGATTGATAAGAATAGCCGTTACCTCCATTTTAGCAGGATTGACCACTGTGATTTTGTCACTAATATTCCTATCAAAAATTTTGAGTGAATCATTATTCTGAGCGACAACGGTTACCGGTTTTGAACCAATGACCATGTTAACCATACTCTTGGCGTCGCCATCGACAAAAAAACCCGACCTGCTGACTGGCAAGGGAGAAAAATTACCTTTCCCATCCCCTAACGCTACCAACCCGGTGAAAGCATCGCAACGGCCGGATACAACGTCCGGGGCATACGAATTTCCCACGGCAATAAAATCAAGGTTACCGTCAACGTTTACATCCTCTGCAAGCAGCCCATATACAGGGGCCAATTGCATCGGGAGAGGGAGCGGATGTTGAACAAATTTACCAGCACCCTTATTCTCAATGTAAACAGACTCCAGGATCTTGCAGTAGAGCACCTGAGCATCCTTAGGTCCGGCAATCTCCAACAGGCGGTTTGTTGAAGTATTCGCATAAGTACGATGATACAAGATCTTTCTTTTCAATAGTGGCAGCTGGTTCGTCAGCACATCCATGGAAGCAATCGGATAGTTAATGCCATTTTCATAATAAGAGGTGATCGCTTCGGATGCACCGTTGTTATCAAAGTCTTTAAAAGTCACGTTTATCGGCTCACTGGTTGAAGCTTTGTAGTGAGAATTCAATCCAAAGTTACCTGCGATATAATCGACATCACCGTCATTATCAAAATCTCCTCCGATAATACTTCTCCACCAACCCTGGGTTTCTTCCAGGCCACTCCCGGAAATTTTAGTTAACTTTTTACCCTGCTCATTGTGGTAAAAAGTTATCGGCATGTATTCCCCCACTAGTAAAAGGTCTGACCATCCATCGTTATCAAAATCAGTCCACAACCCGCTCGTTACCATACCTGGACGGACCAGTTCCGAACATATTTCGCGGGTAACGTCTTCAAACTTCCCCTCGCCATTATTTCGCAACAAATAACTTTGAGGTGCCGATGGATAGGAGCCTGGCAATACCCTGCCGCCGATAAAAAGATCCGGATCTCCGTCGTGGTCATAATCCGAAGCCACGACACACGAGCCACTGGTGGGCATGGATGGTAATGCGGCGATGTCTTTTATAAAATTTCCTTTTCCATCATTAAAATATAACCGGTCCTGATAATGTTTGTGATTCGCGTTATATTCATTTCCACCACTCACAACATAGAGATCCAGATCATTATCAAGGTCAGCATCAAAAAAAATGCAACCCATGTCTTCACTTTGGATATCATCCTTACTCAACTCTGTGATTTCAAACGTACCGTTACTTCTTTGCCGATAAATCATGCCTGATCTTAGCAGCGCGCCTCCGACAAACAGATCGTCTAACCCGTCATTGTTCACATCGCCCACTGCCATACCCGGTCCTTCCTGTGAAAGTTTATTTGGTAGCAGCGGCTCATGATTAAAATCAATGAAGTTGTTTTCTATATGCCGATAAGGGATTACTGCGGACTTCAAGGTTTTGAAAAAGGTATGGGGTATTGCTTTCGGATTTTGTTTCGGAATCAAGCTACTGTTTTGGTAGTCCGCGTGAACAAGTTGATTGGTTTTAACGTCTTTCAGAATAGTCCTGTTTCCATCTGGCCACAGCACTTCAACGGTATCAATATTTTTCACACTGCCCAACCCAAAATGAAGATTTTCATCCATTGAGCTTTGAAACCCATGGACAACGCTTTTCAGTTTAGCCTGGGTTTTACCCTGGTATTTCAGAGTAATCTTGCTTCCTATGCCGGAGCTATTGTTCTTATTGCCGGTTATTTTTACCCTTAGATAATTTGAAGAATCAGGTTTTTTTTCACGTTGCTTATTTTGATAAACCATGGCAACATCATCGAGGTTACAGATGACCATATCCAGATCGCCATCGTTATCAAAATCTGCATAGGCGGCTCCATTGGAATACGTTAGTAAATCAAAGCCCCATTCATTTGAAACGTGAGTGAAGCGTAAATCGCCATTGTTCCTGTAAGCGTAATTGGCCACTTTTATTCCCGGGCGCTTTGCCAGGCTGTCAAGCAATATCTTTCTGCGGACGCCCTCATTTTTAATTTCACTTGTCATGCTACTGCGAAACTTTACAAAATCCAGATCAGTAACATCTTTACCAAAACCATTGGTGATGAAGATGTCCTGAAACTCATCATTGTCAAAGTCTGCAAGCAAGACGGCCCAACTCCAATCTGTTTTATAGACCCCGGCAAGTTGTCCGATTTCACTGAACGAACCGTTGCCATTGTTGAGTTGAAGGGTATTGCGCATATATTGATGGGTATACCCATGACTCACAGCGTAATAAAATTTATTGTACTGTGTTGCGCCGAACATCAGCTTTCTCCTGAAATGGTCATCGGGCAACATATCCACGGCAATGACATCCATTAATCCGTCGTTGTTGATGTCACCCACATCATTTCCCATGGCAAAATGACTTGTGTGTTTAAAGTATTCCGAGACTTTTTCTGAAAATGTTCCGTCGCCATTATTGATATACAACAGATCATTTGTGAGGTAATCATTCGTGACGTAGACATCCGGCCGGCCGTCCTCGTTAAAGTCTGCGAGCGAAACCCCCAATCCATAACCCTCCTCCACAATACCTGCTTGTTTTGACACGTCAGTAAAAACCGGATGGCCAGCACCTGAATCGTAATCATTTCGGTATAAACGGTCAGTATTGATGGCTGTGCCATCTTTTACAATAGGCGAAGGGTTGTTGGGTGACCTTTCAAATCCACCACCCGTCAACTGATACATATCCAGGTCGCCATCAATATCATAGTCAAAAAATAAGGATTGAATGGAATGTCCCCGGTCTGCCAACCCATAGACGGCAGCCATTTCTTTAAAGCCTGGATGGTTATCCCGATTTACTCCCTGATTTACAAATAATTGATTGGGAAAGTTATTGGTATTTCCCGGTCCACCCATGCTGATATAGATATCCTGCAATCCGTCCTGGTTGATGTCAACAACAGAAACACCAAACGCCCAATTTTCATGGGGAGAAATCCCTGAACTTTTGGTGATATCTTCAAAACTAAATCCCGCTTTTGATGTAGCCCCTTTATTGATATACAACTTTCCTGGAACCTGACTTCCCGCTAAAAAGATATCCTGAAAGCCGTCGTTGTTAAAATCACCTATGCCCACCCCACCCCCATTATAAAGATATTCATAGGTCAGGATGTTTGTGTTGGCATCAGGAGTGATTCGGTTGACAAAATCAACTCCGGAAGCATCAGGCGAAAGTAAAACGAATAACGTATCCTGTCGCTGTTCCTTCTTTTTTTCACAGGCCGATGCGGTCAATACAATGACTACCATCCATAGCCAACGGTTGGTATAGGGGAAGTGGACTTCCATAAGTTTTATTATTTGAAGTAGTTCTGGCGCTATCGTTAAATAAAAAGGGTTTTGTCTCGCCATTTCCAAGTCCGCTTATAAAGCTAAATAAAGCAGGCCTAAACAAACGTTAAGGGTGGCCGGTCTTTCCATTTCCCCTTTGTGAAATCGGGAAAGTCAACAGGTCTGCATTTGCCGGCTACGGATGCCTCAGAGACGGGAGAAATGGCTGCGGAAGTTACAGAATCATACACATCCCAGTCAGGCATTTTGTTTTCGCGGAGGGCGTTAACAAGGCGGTGCCAGGTGATGGGTGTCTTGGTACTATTGGATCCGTGACCGCGTGTTGCCCCACCTTTCCGTTCAGGAGGATTGTAATTCTTGATAACGGGATGTGCATACTCCTCCAGATACTTTTCGGCAAGTTCCCATTCATGCTCGTTGGGGCTTCGTCCCTCAATATATATTTGCTTTAAATTCCGGTCTCCCAGGTAAACGCCCTTGGTTCCCTGAACACGATAATTTTCCCTTGGATGTGGTGTATGGGTATCGTGATTCAGCGTAATCATTTTTCCATTGACCGTCCGGATGAGGGAGGCATTATAATCACCCAGCGCCATTTTTATTTTTGCGTAGTGTGATTCTCTTCCATAATTCATGGCAGCGTATTCGTTGAGCATTCCACCTTTCGAACTCATGGAAACCAGATAATCAATCCTGTCACCATGGTTGATGTTGAGCGCCGGCAGCATTTTGTTCATGGGATGGTCCGGATACAAATTTCCGTTTCGATTTATTGCGTGCTGCAATCGCCATGGCTCCTCTTCCGGATTAAATTTAACCATTCGAAGGTCGTGGATATATCCTGTTTCGGCATGAATAATATCGCCGAGTACTCCTTTCTGGATCATATTCAGAACTGCCAGCTCACCAAATCCCTCGAGTCCGATCGTGGCCCATTTGCCGGTTTTCTCAAAAGTTTCCACCAACTGCCAGGCTTCGTCAAGCGTGATGACAATGGGCACTTCTGAAACTGCATGTTTGCCGTTATTCATTGCAGACAGGCACATTCGGGCATGCCATTCCCAGGGGGTTGAAATAATAACGGCGTCCAGGTCTTCTTTCTCGCAAAGGCGTTTATAATCAGTGTCTCTTTCTCCGTATAGCCTTGGCGCTGCACGCCCTGACTCTTCCACCCATCTGCCCGCACGATGCAAACGGGTAGGATTGATATCACATATTGCCAAAACTTCCACTCCTTCCATACCCAAACTAACATCAAGGTGGTAGGATCCGCGCCCCCCCACGCCAATAAATCCTAGCTTAACTGGCTTTACATCGGAATTTTTCTCCGCCATGGCTTGCTTACTTAGTCCCATTCCGGCCAAAGCTACACCGCTGATAGCCGTTGTTGACAACTTTAAAAAATTTCTGCGGTCATGTTTCATATTACATTCATTACAAGGTTCTGTGATTATTGAAATTATTTTTTATTCTTAAACATGCCCAGGATTTTATACGCGTTCTTATTATATATTTTTTCCAACACTTCATCAGGAAGATAAATACCGTAGATCATCCACCTTCCCTGCTGATGATGACTGGGTGATGGATCAAAATATTCATCAGCCGTTTCAAGAAACCTGTAGTAAACCTGATAGGCTTTCGCATCGGGGGGCGTGTCTGTTCCAAACAATATCCGGTCCTGATATTGTATCATGAATTTGCGGGCGGTGTAAGGCTGACGTCCCAATTCACTGATGCGCGCATCAATATCAACATACAGATTGGGGTATTTGTCCAGCCATTTCGATACGCGGCCAAGATCCTCGGCGAGATTTCCCACGTGCGTTGAAATGAAAATAGTTTTTGGATTCTGTTCAACAACCCGGTACAGCTGCGCGAGAATATCCTCTTTTGAAAAAGGATATTGTTCGCCAAAATAAGACCAGTTGGGATGGGCGCCAAGTTCGTCATACCTTTCATTAAATTGATCGATCGGGGTATGAAAAGCAACAGGGTCGGAAACATGGATCACAATGGGGATTCCGAGTGTTCCACATTTTGCCCAGATGGGATTCAGACGTGGATCATCCACCGGAACTACTTTACCATTCTTATCCTTCACTGTTAAGCCCAGCACTTTGGAGATCTTCATTCCTCGTGCCCCTAATTTTACAGCTTCTTCCAGTTTTTGAGCCTCTTTATTTCCAAAATCAGGTTCATCGATGTTGGTAAAGTCTGGCCTGAAAAAAACAATAAATCTGTCACGGCCGATTTTTTGCGAAGTCAATAAATGTTCCTTATAAAAATCTTTAGCAGAATTCCCATCAAGGCTCACACACATTCTCACTCCCGCCTTATCCATCTCTGCCAGATATTTTTCAGTGTTGCCCAGATCCCCAAGGTGATTATGAATGTCAATTACCGGAAATTTCGGTTTGGTTATAGAGGTCTCCTTCACTACGAGCTGACTTTTCGGTTGCCAGTCAAGAAGCCGGAGATCTCCCGTTTGTGCCAATAAGCGTCCCGGAAGAGAGAAAAATACAGCCAACCATAAAATCCGGCGGCTCAAGGTAAATTCAAGCATAATAAATTATTTTGATGTTGTTAAACATTATAAGTCCCTTCAGCCTTCAGGCTAGTTTTGAAAGTATCATGTCGCTTTTGGCTACCCAACCAAACTTCATGGAGAAATTTTTTAAGGTCGCGACATGGAGATCTTCGGCGAAGGATGAGACAGCGTCTTCAACAATGGTCGTACGGAACCCGTGGTGAAATGCCTCCCTTGCGGTTTCCTCTACGCAGATCTGAGTGACCGTTCCCGTAATGACCACCGAGCTAAACCCGGAAGCCTGCAGGATTTTTGCTAACGGTGTATCATGGAAAGCACCGTATCCAAATTTTTCAATAATGTTATCCTGTTTGTCAGGTTGCAACTCATCTATTATTTCCGAGCAGTCCCGCGAACCTGAAATATCCTGATACGACCGCTGATGGCCTTTCCAACAACATTTTGTTGGAGGCTTACATTGCGGTGACCAATTCCATAACAAATAATAATGTGGATGTGAAATAAATTTGGTAAACACAACCGGAAGGTTTCTTTTACGGAAAGCCCCGATCAGTTCCTTTTGATTCCTGATCGTATCACGCGCAGCAGGAACTTCAAGCGGGGCACCCGCACGCACAAAATCATTTTGCATGTCAACGATTATCAAAGCGGAATTTCTCCAAAGGCTTGCCATATCTGCTTCCTGGAGTCCGGGATCATTTCTATCAAAAACATGTGATGATCCGGCCTTTACTTCGCCAGCTATTTGAGGAAGTACCCACGCGCCGGCAGTACCCATAGCCATTTTCCGCAGGGCTTGTTTTCGATTGATTTTCATACTTACCTTTTCATTAATACGCAAGTCATCTGGCAGGAGTGTCCACTATTGATTACCTTGGTAGCCAGTCATGAGGTTCTATAAATTTTAATAATATATTAATAATATCACTATAGAAAAATTAGCCCATTGAAAACCTTTGACCATTCATATAATATTCGGATAATATGAACTGGCCTCTGCGCCGTATTTTAATAGCATTCAATAAAAAGGAAAATATGAAACAGAACATTCAGCATTTAATTTTTGTGGGGTTAATGTTTTTTATAACCCTTAACGCAACAGCGCAATCCACCGGGCTTTGTCAGGGGAATTATTATACAGAAAAGCAAGGCGCAGATAAACTTACCAGTTTACTCAATAGGTTACACAGTGAAAGCGATTGGAATCATCATGTTGACAGCATGAGATTCCAAATCCGAAAGGGAATGGAACTGGATGTGTTTCCCGCCAGGACACCCTTAAATCCCAAATATAGAAACAAAAAAACCCTGGATGGTTATACTGTCGAGTCAGTGGTTTTTGAAAGCCTACATGGTTTTTTCGTAACTGGAAATCTTTATAAACCCGCCGGAGAAAATAAAAAGAAATCGCTCGCAGTAATTCTGTCTCCTCATGGCCATTTCCCGGAGCCTGGCGACTACGCGAGATTCATGAAAGATATGCAAATGGGAAGTGCGGCGATGGCAAGAATGGGTGCCGTTGTTTTTGCTTACGATATGGTAGGCTGGGGAGAAAGTATTCAGTTACCGCATACTTTTTCAAAAGTGCTCGCATTCCAGACCTGGAATAGTATCCGCGTTGTGGACTTTCTACTAAGTCTGCCTGAAGCTGACCCCAAACGCGTTGCCGTAACAGGTGCTTCGGGAGGTGGAACTCAGACTTTTATGCTGGCGGCGCTTGATGAACGTGTTAAAGTTTCTGTTCCGGTGGTAATGGTTTCTTCACATTTTTTTGGTGGATGTTCCTGTGAAAGTGGGATGCCTGTTCATAAAAACGGAAACACAGTTTATTCCAATGCGGAGATAGCGTGTGCCATAGCCCCTAAACCAATGCTTTTCATTTCCGATGGCGATGATTGGACAAAAAATAATCCAACGGTGGAGTATCCGTTTGCAAAAAGTATCTATCGCTTATACAATAAAGAATCTTTAATAGAAAACGTTCACTTTAAAGATGAGGGCCATGACTACGGTAAAAACAAAAGGCAGGCAGCCTATAAATTCCTGGCAAAACATCTGGGATTGAAAATGGAAAATATCATGGATAAGTCCGGCAAGGTTTCAGAGGATTTTGTTACGATCCAGACTCAAAGAGATCTGACTTATTTTAAGGAGGAAGAATTATCGTCTTTGAAAAAAGGGGACGAAGTATATCAGGTATTTCTTGAATCTAAAAATAAAAGCAAAGATTAAGGCATGGGTTGGTACTTCATGGTTCAGTATTTCAAGCCCCCGCAAGAATTGAACCCTGCGCTTAATGCGATGACCGCCGCGTAAAGGTATTATTACTTGTACAGAACAATTACCCCGAAGGGGGTGCATATGAATATCCCCGGGTTTCAACCCGCGGATAAGTCATGAGCTTCGATTTGGCGACACTGGAAAAATCAATCGAGCTTCACCCTATTTGGCGCACACCAACTGAATCATATTCGAAGGAAAATCGCTTCGTCATCACACTGCGGCTAACGATTCGTCGAAAAAGGATCGAATTCGGACTACCGTCCTCAAGCCATAAAAAAAATAATGTCCTGCGATTTTTTTATCGCAAGACATTAAAAAT
>JBDSIM010000108.1:0-45729 GCA_039917935.1 Cyclobacteriaceae bacterium
TTTGATTGATAACACCTTTGGACGGAGATCTTCGTTTAAATTCCGCAATAATGCCACTCTTATCATCCCGGGTTACATATTTCTTTAACGATAAGGGAGGAGCAGAGAAAAAAACGCTTCGTTCCAATAATTTTACCGGATAAAGATTTTTCCTTTCGGCTACTTCTTTACGCTTATGGGCAATGATCTCGTCCAGAATGTTCATGCGCAAGGCTCGTTTAATTTTGGCTATCCATTAATTTTTTAAATGTCCTGAACGCTTCACCCGATTCAAAAGCTTCCCTGGCTTTGAGAACTGCCGGTGCCAGACCTTCCTTCTGATTAGCGGCGTACAATGCCATTGCCGCATTGGCAATGACTGCATTATTCTGACCAGTTGTACCTTTTCCTTCAAGCACAGACATAAATATTTTAGCAGAATGTTCCACCGTTTCTCCACCCCGGATTTCATCGTAACGCAATACGGGAAGGTTGAGGTCAGCAGGATGTATAATTTTTTCGCCTCCGTTATAAAAAAACTTTAGCGGCCCTGTCAGGGAAACCTCATCGAACCCATCGAGGGAATGCAAAATAAGAAAATCCTTATTGGTGTTTTGATAGAGGTAACCATACTGCCGGGCGAGTTCCAGACTAAAGACACCCACCAGCTGACGCTGAGGAAAAGCTGGGTTCACCATAGGACCAAGCATATTAAAAAATGTTTTAACACCCAGGTCTTTCCGGATGGGCGCTACATTCTTCATTGCAGGGTGAAAAAGCGGGGCATGCATAAAACAAATATTTGCACGGTCAAGGCTCCTTTTAAGGATATCGAGGTTATTGGTAAATTTATAACCAAAATATTCCATCACATTCGATGATCCGCACGCCGACGAGACCCCATAGTTTCCATGTTTGGCTACGGGCTGGCCCGCAGCCGCCACAACAAAAGATGAAAGCGTACTCATATTAAAAGTGTTTTTGCCATCCCCACCCGTTCCGCACACATCCATTACCGGCAGATCAAAATCAGCTCTGACGCAAAGTTCCAGCATTGCATCCCTGAAACCCTGCAGCTCATCTACAGTAATACTCCGCATCATATAGACTGTCATAAAAGCGGAAGTCTGACTGAGATTAAATTTTCCAGAAGTGAGTTCCACCAACACCTTTCTCGCCGTTTCTTTGGTAAGTGAACGGTGATCAATGAGTTCATTTAAAATTTCTTTCATCTTTCCGCTATTGTTAGTTGTATCAATAATCTTATCTTTTTGTCAACTGAAAAATCGTCGCCTGCTGGCCTTCGAAAACTCACTTATTTCAAGAGCCAGTTCTTAATCATCTTAGGCCCTTCAGGGGTCATGATGGATTCGGGATGAAACTGTACGCCTCTGACATCAAATCTTTTATGGCGCAGGCCCATTACCAGGCCATCTTCATTGAGGGCGGTTATCTGGAGATCGGCAGATACAGTTTCCGGTAAAACCGCCCAGGAGTGATAGTGCGTTGCCTGAAACCTTTGCGAAACTCCGTTAAATAAGTACTCTTCCGGATCTTTCACTTCTGTAAAAGAAGTTACACCATGCAGTACTTTCGGAATGTTAAAGAGTTTAGCGCCATAGACTTCTCCTATGCCCTGAAGACCTAAACACACACCCAGTATACTTTTGTCGGGTCCGTAGGTATGGATGACTTTTTTCATTATGCCAGCTTCATCCGGAATTCCCGGACCGGGTGACAACAAAATCTTGTCGTATTTTTTCACTTCTTCCAGGCTGATCTTATCATTCCTGAAAATATCCATCGCATAACCCAGTCCACGAATGATATGTACCAGATTGTAAGTGAATGAGTCGTAATTATCGAGCACTAATATTTTCATACATTTTCCTTTCAATGGACTGACTAAATTTTTTCTGCCATTAATACAGCCTGGCGCAAGGCGGTGAGTTTATTGTTTACTTCCTGCAATTCACTTTCAGCTTTTGATTTGGATACAATGCCGGCGCCTGCCTGGTAGATCAGGGTATTCTCATGGCTTAAAAAAGTACGGATCATGATGGCATGATTGTACGATCCATCAAAACCAAGGTAACCAATGGCCCCACCGTAAAAACTGCGGTTCACGTTTTCGTACTGATTAATCAGCGTCATGGCCATATGTTTAGGGGCCCCGGAAAGGGTTCCGGCAGGAAACGTATCGGCCGCGATTCGCACTACGGATGAATCGCTTTTAACCGTCCCTGTGACCTTGGAAACCAAATGGATTACATGAGAATAGTACTGGATTTCCTTGAATACCTCAACGGTTACATGCTCCGCGTTCCGGCTCATGTCGTTCCGCGCCAGGTCCACCAGCATGACATGCTCCGCGTTTTCTTTCTCATCCGCCGCGAGACGGTTTGCAATTTCAGCATCTTCCTGATCATTGCCCGATCTCCGGAAAGTTCCGGCTATGGGAAATATGTGTGCTTTATTCTTTTGAACCTGCAATTGGGCTTCCGGTGAAGATCCGAATAGTTTAAAACTGCCATAGTCAAAATAAAAAAGATATGGAGAAGGATTGATCGACCTTAGTGAACGGTATACATTGAATTCATCCCCTTTAAATGTGTTGGAAAACCTTCTGGAAAGTACGATTTGGAATACATCACCCCGGAAACAGTGTTCTTTTCCCTTTTCAATGATCTGTAAAAATTCGTCATCGGTGAAATTGGAGGACTCTCCGTTGGTTAAAGCAAATTTATAGGTAGCGAACCGGTTGCTGAAAATAATCTGTTCTACCTTATCAAGTTTGTTTTCATCTGGTTCACCATTGTCGTGGGATATTTGAAACAGATTAAGTTCATTTGAAAAGTGATCCACCACAATCACGTAACGATAGAGTTTATAAACTATATCCGGTATAACCATTTCCTTTTGATCAATTATCACATCTTCGAAATACCTGACGGCATCATAGGCCATATAGCCAAACAGACCGCAGTTTATATACTTGGTATGCTGAGCGGGGATTTGAAACGCTGCCCGAAATTCATCCAGATACTGAATAGCGTCGCCTTTTTTCTCTAGAATTTCAGTCCTTATTTTTCCATCAGGAAAACTGATAGCAACATTTTGCCCTGTTGCCTGAAAAGAAGCGATAGGGTCGCAGCAAATAAATGATAAGCTATTTTCATGACCGTGGTAATCGGAACTTTCCAGCAAAATGCTACAGGCGAAAACATCACGGAGTTTTAAATAAATATTGACAGGCGTCAGGGTGTCCGCAAGAAGTTTTTTTGTGCTTGTTCGAAGTTTGTACATAACGTTATTGTCGATTACCACAGTTGTTAAATCGCGAAGGCCCTAAAAAAACTGAGGCCCGCCCCGATTGATCGGGGCGGGCCTCAGTAGGTTCTATTAATAGAAAAACTAAAGCATAGGGTCGCGCCGATCGAAATTCGATTTATGCCACCACCATGCAATGTTTATCATCTTTATCATTGGTTCTACGCTTCACCTTTTTTCTTTGCAGCCGTTCTTTTCGGTTTCGCCGCCGTTTCTGCTGAAACAGGCTCAGAAACCTTTTTCGTGGCAGTTTTCTTGAGCCTCGCCTTTATAGAATTTCGTTTGCGCGAATTACCGAAAGAACCTTTTGAAATCTTGCCTTTTTTTGTTTTTTTATCTCCTCTTCCCATTTTTCTGGTGAACTTTACGGGGCAATTATAGCAAAGGGAATATTGATTACCAAATTCTTTTGGAATTGTAACTTCAAACGCCCTGTTTTTGTTACTTTAGAAACAATGGTATATGGCCCAAATAACTTTTGAAATCTTAACAATATTGCGGAACACCGCCCACCGTTTAGAAAAAACGACCGAATATCAATGGGGTCATATGGGTTGTTGCAATTGTGGTTTTCTGGCCCAGGAGATCAGCCACCTTAGAAAGGAGGAAATCCATGCCAGGGCCTTGCAGCGATCGGGCGATTGGGCCGAACAATTAAATGACTACTGCCCCCAAAGCGGCTTTCAAATGGATGACCTCATCAGCGAAATGCTTTCATTTGGTTTCGATCGATGTGATCTTAAAAACCTTGAAAAATTATCTGACCCCGCTATTCTCAAATCGATTTCTACCCCTGTTAAACATCTAAAACATAATGTTAAGAAAGACGTGCTCCTGTATCTGTATGCGTGGGCGGAAATTATCGAAGCAAAGCTTCTTGATGAGGTCAGGTTAGGCAGTCTTGAAATGGAAAACCCACTCGTGCTAGGGTAGACAACGAAAAAGAATGCAATCTTTTGGCTGGTTATTCTGGTTTACAAAACGAAACCACTTCTCCAGGCGCGCTTCTTCCACCATGCCACATTTTTGCAGAACTTTAATCGAAGCGATGTTCTCCATGTCCACAAAAGTGCCAATCCGGTATAGGTCACCGAAGGATTTGAGGATTTGCAAAACATGCCTGCAGGCCTCGGTAGTGTAACCCTTGTTCCAGTGAGTAGGACTTATCACATAACCAAGTTGAACTCTGCCGTGGTCGTGTAAAACACCAATGCTCCCGATCAGTAAAAGGTTTTTTAGCCGAATGGAGTAAGAATAATCAATTCCGTAATTCCAGCTTTCTACGGCGTATCTCAAATATGCCCTCGTATCATCGACAGAACGATGGGTGATCCATGCCAAATATTTTGTGGCTTCAGGCTTGCTGGCGTAGGTGTAAAAAATTTCTTCCGCATCTTCGTATTTTAGCCGTTGAAGTAACAATCGCTCAGTTTCAATTTTGGCGGGCATCGGTAAGCGAATCATCATCAAATTAAGCAACTATGGCCAAAGGCAGCAATATCGTACATCAATATTTCCGGAAAGAAACCCCGGAATTTACGATTTTAGTAAAAGTAAATCCAATACAATTGCAAGCGACCGAAATTACCTTGTATAAGGACCTGGATCCGAAAATGCGCGAGATTGAAATCGACGCTGAAATTTTTGACGATCTGAAAACAGACGGCTTTATGGAAGCCAGTCCGATGGAATTCAATCTTTACTTATCCGGAATTCTAAAGTAGGATTTGCGGCAAAAAATCCCGGTTAACAAATTTCCTGGCCTATATTTTTGGGATTGGTTGTCTTTTATCCAGGCAGGATTGTATCTTTGCGCCAAGCAAGCCGGCACGACCAGCTCCTGCTGAATCCCCCAGGATCGGAAGGTAGCAAGGGTAGGCGGTTGTAGCGGTGCGATGTTCGGTTTGCCTTTTTTTCTTTGGTTTCAAGACTACTTTTCTTCGATTACATTTACCCGGCCGGAAATGTGATAATCCTTGCCCTCACGCCTGTGAGCTTCCAGATTGTATCATTACCTTTGCTTCGGCTTATTTCTTAAAAATTACTAACACAACCATGAAATTTTTTATTGACACGGCGAATCTCAATGAAATCAGAGAGGCATATGATTTGGGCGTACTTGATGGCGTTACGACAAATCCGTCTCTGATGGCCAAAGAAGGCATTAAAGGACAGGAGAATATTAAAGGGCATTACAAATCGATCTGCAACATCGTTGACAACAACGTTAGCGCTGAGGTAATTGCCACCGATTTCGAAACCATTATGAAAGAAGGTAAGGAACTGGCAAAAATTGATGATAAGATTGTGGTGAAGGTTCCTATGATAAGAGATGGGATCAAGGCGATAAAGAAATTCTCAAGCGAGGGTATCCGGACAAACTGTACGTTGGTATTTTCTGCCGGGCAGGCAATTTTAGCTGCGAAAGCTGGTGCGAGTTATGTTTCCCCTTTCATTGGAAGACTTGACGATATAGGACAGGATGGCCTGGAATTAATCGCACAAATGCGGCTCATCTATGATAACTACGGATTTGATACTGAGATCCTTGCTGCATCGGTTCGTCATACCATGCACCTGATCCAATGCGCTGAAATTGGTGCGGATGTCGCAACCTGCCCCCTGAGTGTTATTACCAGTTTATTAAAACATCCACTGACGGATAGTGGCTTAGAGAAATTTTTGTCAGACCATAAAAAAGCAAACGGCTAAACAGTCATGGTATGTTTTCATCCGACCCTGTAGTTCGAGTAAGCGAAGCCAATATTTTCCAGGACCATAATACGGTCTTGTCGAACATCAACTTCGAAATTGAAAAAGGCGAGTTTGTTTACCTCGTAGGCCGGACTGGGTCTGGTAAGTCATCCCTTTTGAAAACGTTATATGCAGATCTTTCACTGCGTTTGGGAGACATTCATGTCTGTGGTCATAACATCCGTGGAATAAAAAGTGGTGAGGTGCCGTTGCTTAGGAGAAAGCTGGGAATTATTTTTCAGGATTTTCAACTGTTCAATGATCGCAGTGTGGGTGATAACCTGATGTTCGTGATGAAAGCCACGGGCTGGCGGGATAACGCCAGGATGCGAGGCAGATTAAGTGAAGTACTCATGCATGTTGGGCTGGGGTCCGTCGAAAAGAAAATGCCTTACCAACTATCCGGTGGCGAACAACAGCGCGTTGTTATTGCCCGCGCATTGATCAATGAACCCCAAATATTATTGGCCGATGAACCTACCGGGAATCTGGATCCGGAAGTATCGCATGGAATTTTAAAGATCTTTCAACAAATTAATAAGAGTGGTACTGCAGTACTGATGGCGACCCATAGCTATGGGTTAATCAGGAAGTTTCCCTCCCGGATTCTAAAGTGTGAGGATGGGAAGGTGTTGGACTCAGCAGTAGAGCGCTTCGAGTTAATAAGTGATTATTAGTTAAATCCGAAAACGCTACTTAATTAATAACCTCTTTGAAAACCGCTTGCCATTGATCGTCACCATAACCAGATAAACACCACGGTTGAATTCTTTATTAATATTCATTAAAAAACCGTTGCAGTTTGCCTCACAATATTCCTCTTCAAAGTGTACGATCTCACCAGTCATACTAAAGATTTCGACCGTTGAGTGAATTTTATCTTCGACCCCATTATACCCTGAAATTGTTAATGCATCCATACCGCTCTGCGGGTTGGGAAATATATCCAGGTTGCCGGCACCATTTTCACCAGCCTGCGATGCTGTTAATTTTGCAGCCGCGAACGAGGTTGCCGCTTCGCCTACTATAAAAGGCGAAAGTCTTTTACCATGTATGGGCCTTTCAAGCACTCCGTTCGGCAATTGCCAACCTACCGCAAGATGATCGTAACCGATTCCCTCTTTATGAAGTGCTTCGACATAATATTTCCGTCCTGCAATCAGATTAATGGCTGCAGACTTTTGGGAAGTAAATTTGTCCCATTGTCTTTTACCAGTAGCCCCTGTAGCGTAGGCAACCTTCACTTTATGAATTGGATTGTCATCAGAACTTAACCAGAGTTCACTTTTATCATCACTTGAAATCCAGAAAGTATAGTTCCCCGTAAAGGGCGGGCAAATATAGCCTCTCACTCTCGCTCCATAATAATTAGCAATGTTGGTGGGACCTTCAAATATAGTTAGCTCGCTTTTCGAAGAAGGGGATGAGTTAACAGGAATGGATGATACCAAGGTGCCTGTAATTCCTGTCCATACTTCTCTTCCAATTTTACCCGTTCCCGGGCAGGATTCACCCTGATCGCCGTCTGTAACAGTGACTTTAAAACATTGTGAGATGCCTGGATTACCTCTGGCACTCGTTTGCGAGTATGGAGTAGCACAAATCAAATATTCTCCGGCTTTTATTGCCCATTCCGGCGCGGATGTCTGGCTTTTAATAAGATAAGGTCCAGGTGAGTTAAGTGTCCGGGTATGTTGATCGGTATTTATTCTGAATCTGACACTGGCCGTACCATCACTGGCGATTGCCTTTATATTTATTTCCGCAATGCCAAGCGTATTCTTGTTGATGAGTTGCGCTTCCGAAAGACTCCCAATCTCGGTGTTCGTTTTACCATTGATTAAAATCAAATCAGTGATCGCCGGTAAGGTCGCAGCGTTCACAATTTCCAAAAGCACCTTGTCACTATTGCGGGCCCCATCGTTGTCGGTGACCGTTAGTTCAAATTCAAATGACCCGGTTTTTAAATTATTTAATTTCAGGAATTCTGAATCTGTATCGCTTAACGTCAGGGGTGTTCCACCGGTTTGCTTCCATTGGACGGTATTAATATTTCCGTCAGAATCAAAAAAATCACCTATGATATTAACTGACTGGCTTCGCATTGCTATTCGCTGATCTATTCCTGCATTGACGTATGGTGTTTTGTTAGCATGATCATTCTTCTTAAACTTCAGCAGCCATTCAAATACCTTGTAACCGTTTGTTCCATTATACACCTCGCTCCACCCGTTGTGATTTCGCGCATGCAAAATATTTAAACGAGGCTTGTATCTACCGGAAGGTTGGCACGCTTTCACAGCATTGATCATATCAACCGAGTAGGTTGGGGGCGCGACTCCATCGCCATCGCCATGAAAAGCCCAGATTGGAATATCTTTTATCGGACATGCCTGAGACAAATCTGAGCGGCCAGACAAGGGAAGTAAAGCAGCTACCTTTTCAGGAAAGGCAGCAGCATAAGTCCAGGCTCCCGTGCCACCTCTGCTTATTCCTGTAACGTAAATACGGTTAAGATCAACTTTATAATTTGCAATAACGTATCGAACTACTTCGTCAATATATTCGGCGGACCATTGAATTTCAGGATCTGCAGGATCGGGTTTCAATTGCGGAGTTAAAACAATAAATGGCAAATCCTTTGGCCATCTGTTCAAATAGATGAGACGGCAGGGCATTTGTTCCGGATTTTTGCTGGTCAATTCAGTTAAATCATTACTGGTCTCTCCCTTTGAATGAAGGCTTAACAGGAGTGGAAATTTCGATGGACTTGTAGCATACCCCGGCGGCGTATACAATAGGAACTTAGTGCCTGCAGGACTTTGGAATTCACCCTGCTGAGAAAAGCTAATGTTAACCTGAATGAGTAACAGAAGGGATGTCAAAAGAAAGCTTCTGGATTTCTTTATCATAAAAGTCTCTGTTAACGATCCGCCTGGCCGATCATGTAATTCAAACATGTACTAAAAGTATGCCTGCTGGTTTGCGGTTAGAGGAAAATAGGCATATTCATCTGCGAGGCGGTTTTCACAAGATTAGCGCTAATACCGAAATGCCGCAACCAACATTAAATCCTGTCCCCCGTGTCTCATCTCTCGTGGACGTGGTGGTGGTGCTCTGATGTGGCCGTACGCCGGGTTAACTTGCCAGACGCAGAGAGTGCCTGAGACAGGAGACTGCGACGACGGAGGATGAGCTAGCCAAGAACCCATGCTGACATAGACTCAGTTGTGGCTTTTACTTCCACGGAAAGACTTGATTTTAAAATAGATTTTAGAAGGCGCACGGAACTACCTTCCGCGCGAGAGGACAGTATTTAAAAACAAATCCATGGGTGGGATGTCCTTTTTACACTAATGGCAATGAAACCTTCAATCGACCTAACTCTTCCTTACTTCTTTTACTTTCGCTTTTTCTGCCGGTTTAAATTCGTCTTCAAGTTTTTGGAGGTGCTGATTCAACAAGTCAATCCTGACTAATAAATTTAAAACCAAAGCGTCTTTAACTTTTTGGCCTGGTCTTGATTTCATTTCCTCTTTTAACACCAGGTACATTGCTTCCAGCTGCTCAAAATCGTGCGTAAAACCATTTAGTCCTTCATTTCTTTTAAACTCATCAATGAGGTCAATTTTTTGGGAAATCTGTTGAATATAAAATGTCTCGACGTCGGTAAATTCCTTCAACGCAAGGGCATTGTTTCTCATGACCGACTCTTTTGGAATCAATAAATATCCTGATAACGCCATGAAGACGATCGCTGCGGCACGCCAAAGGGTTAAAGAATCCCACCATGATCTATGATGCAGCCCTAATGATGCCTCGATTCCTTTCCAAATGCCAGGAGATGCTTCCTTATCATCAAAGGCGCTGCGGTTCCGATGAACAAAATCCTCTAACTGATCCTTCATATTGCAATAGTTAATTTTTCTCTCAACTTTCCTTTTGCCCTATTCAATTGCGATTTGGAGGTAGACTCTGTGATGCCCAGAATTTCTGCAATCTCCTGGTGATCATAACCCTCAAGCAAATATAACGAAAGCACAGCGCGATACCCGTCGGGTAATTCTTCAATGGCTTTTTTTACCCGGTCAATGGTCAATTCTTCCTTATAGTATCCCGGGGTTTCCTCTTCCGCCACATCCCATTGTTCGTCATCGGGCATTTCTTCATGTTTTTTCTTCTTTAAAAAATTAATGGATTTATTCACCACGATACGTTTTAACCACGCCCCGAAAGTAGCATCAGCCCTGTAGCTGCCCAGGTTTTTAAAGGCGCTGATAAAAGCTTCCTGGAGGGCATCCTCCGCGTCCTCTGACCGGCCGGTTATTCGATAGCTCACATTGAACATAGAGCGGGAATAAAGCTTATAGATCCTGTAATGAGCCTCCCGGTCACCCGCTTTGCAACGGGCAATCAACTCATCATGTATATTCAATACCTGTTGCTCCAAGCTGATTTCCGGGCTTTTTATGTAAAGACAAGGTAAGGATTAAAAGGTTGCATGCCGGCTAACTGGTTCCGGTTAACCAATCCGATTGGGAGTTTTTCGTGGTTGCAAAGACCAAAAGATCACCACGGTTATGGACGACTGCTACGGGGTTCTTTCGCCTCTTTCAATCCTCTTTCCGCGGCAATTTTTTGGAGCAGGTCCATGGCTTCCTGCCGGTCATTTTTTATTTCTCCTTCCAGTATGGCTTCCTTGATTTGTTCTTTTATTTCACCAACGATCTTACTGGGGGGAAGGTTAAACATCTCAATAATTTCATCACCGGTAACCGGGGGCTGGAAATTACGGATATGATCTTTCTGCTCGACCTCGCCCATCTTCTGTTCTACAAGGTCGAAGTTTTTCAAAAATTTGGATACCTTTTCATGGTTCTTGGAAGTGATATCAGCCCGGCACAATTTCATCAGCGCGTCAACATCATTTCCCGCTTCAAATAATAATCTTCGTATGGCGGAGTCAGAGACATTGCGTACTAATGGAATTGGCCGCAGATGAAGCCGAACCAGTTTCTGAACAAAGACCATGCGCTCATCCATGGGTAATTTTAAACGCCGGAAAATAGCGGGCGTCATTCGCGCTCCCTTTTCCTCATGGCCATGAAATGTCCATCCATGGGTCTCATCATATTTTTTGGTAGCTGGCTTGGCAATGTCATGCATGATGGCAGCCCACCGCAGCCAGAGGTCATCAGAAACTTTTGCAACGTTATCCAGCACCTGAAGGGTGTGAAAAAAATTATCTTTATGGGCATTATTTCCCACGTATGCTACACCGTGAAGGTCAACCATTTCAGGAAAAAATTGCTTTAGTAAACCGCTGTGAAAAAGAAGTTTAAAGCCGTAGGAAGGAACATGACTAAGAATGACCTTATTCAATTCTTCAACAATTCTTTCACCTGAAATTATTTTTAACCGGTCCGCCTGTGAAGTCAGCGCGCCAAAAGTGTCCGCTTCAATATCAAAATTTAACTGGGACGCGAACCGCACACCGCGCATCATTCTTAGCGGGTCATCAGAAAAGGTAATAACAGGATCCAACGGAGTGCGTAAGGTTTTTGTTTTGATATCTCCCACTCCATCAAATGGGTCGATCAATTCACCAAATGTTTTTTTATTCAACGAAACGGCCAGTGCATTAATCGTAAAATCCCTTCTTTTAAGATCGTCGGATAAGGAGCCGTCTTCCACTATTGGTTTCCTGGAATCGTTGCGATAAGACTCTTTCCGGGCGCCGACGAACTCCACATCCCGATCGTCCGTCGCGATCTGGGCTGTACCAAAATTTTTAAAAACGGAAACATTTACCTGTGGGCCTAAAGCTTTTGCCACTTCCATGGCCAGTTCAATGCCGCTGCCGACACATACCACATCGATATCTTTCGAGGCTCTCTTTAAAAGGGTGTCCCGCACGTACCCACCGACCACATAGGTTTCGAGTGAGCGTTGGTCTGCAACCCTGGCGATGGTTTCAAAAATCGCATGATCGAGCGATGAAGAGAGATTCATGGTGCGAATTTAATCAGGATTTTCAGGATTAATGGATTGCCTGGGTTATTCTTCACAGTATCGCAGGCGAAACTATTAGTGAAGTAAGGTGTCTCCATGGATTTAAAGCCAATGAAAACTCAAGATTTAAACTCAATGCGAACATGTTCCTAAATCAATATGTTTCTTAAATATTGAAATTAAAGGTGTTTACTTTCCTGAAACGAAAATCAAAAAAAAATATGAATATTTTCTCTTTTATATGGCTCTTAAGCCATTGTTCCTAAACGATAACAACCACTTCATGATCGCGAACAAATTTGATTTCAAATTCACTCCAGCCATCCTTCACGATCGATGGAATCCGTTCATCGATTACCAATGTGCGCAGACTCTTACCGCCAACGCCTTTCGGTAACTTAATTTTTATTTTTAAAGGTCCGATATTTACAAATTCATGTATGGGTGCGCGCCAGGTCGCCGCACTGGTCAGGTTGATGACATGTAAAACCAAACGGTCTGACTGACGATAGAGATGACAATCAACCAGGCCTGGTCCTTCTACAGTCAAAGGAATGTTATCTTTTACCGCCCAGCGAATAAGGTTTTCGAGCAGGTTTCCATGATCGGGAAGATTATGGCGGGCAAACTGCCTGTCAATGTCTGCGGGCAAAAAAGCAATCCGGCTTCCCTGAGTATTTGTGTTGATAATTAATCCTGGAATATCCGTTTTCGGCACCCGCATCCAGGCAGTTTCGGGAGGATAAACTGGGAAGTCTGGAATGAAAGTCATCAGTACTTCCGCGTGTGGCTCGAGGCGGTGCGCCTTCAGGAAGCCACCATAGGGCAGGATATCAGTTTCTTCAAAACCGTTGAAGATCTCATGCCGCTTGCCAGAAATTTTCGGCTCCACGTCATTGTGCGGCCCCTGCATCTGGCCACGCAACTCTGGGGTTAGGCGAAGGTAGGTGTGATTGCCACCTTCCGCTTTTGAACTGTGAGATTCTGTGACATGAATGCCCAACAAATCACCGAGGGCATAATCTTTCCTGAGTTCTCCTTCTTCATTGTACAAACTGGTCTCATCCGTAGCAATTAAACTTCCGCCATTTTGAACGAATCGTTTAACGCTTGCAATCTGATCATCCTTCATTAAAGCAAGATTCGGCAATATGAGCAGTGAGAACTGATCCGCATCGCGGTCAATATGGTCCGCATGAACTGGCAGATAAGGAATTTTTGCGCGGATGAGGGCTTCTGTCATTCCACGCCAAGGAAGTTCCACTAACTCATCAGCGTCGTCTCGTCCATAAAAATCCGTGTTCTGCTGAGACCAAACAACACCAACGGTGGCAATAGGCGTACGATTGATCAGGAATTCCTCATGGTCTTTATGCCACTTTAAGAGCGGCTCAACTGTTTTATACATTCGTCGATCTTCATGATAGGCAGCTACCATGTGCCACCAGGGTTGGATACCGCCGGCCATGCCTTCTACTACCCACATTCGCGCTTCCGGTTCAGGCTTGCTTGTCAGTCTGAAAGTTGGCCTGCCCGCTTGATACATCGCCATACTTTCCGGTGCTAGTTTATCCCATCCAAGTAAACCATGAATGACTTTTCCGATTTGGCCATTGCGCTGAAATCCACTTTCGTTATGACGGCTTTGGTCATCGAGCATCAGGATGTCGGCCCGTTTGCAAATCTCCTTGTAGTCGCGAAAACTCCTGCTTTGACCGCCAATGGAACCGCTGTTCATACCTGACCAAATGCAATTATCTCCTCCGGATGCCTTGGTAGTCTTGTTATTTAGATCCCAAATCTCAAGCCTGCGATCATAGTTCCAGCGGATCCATCTCTTGTACACCGCATCATTCCAGTTCTTGACAAGGGGAATGTTACTTCCAGTCTTTTCCCTAAAACTACTTTTGCAGTAATCACAATAACAGATCGATTCCCGGCCCAGACCACTCCAGCTATTATCGGTAAATCCCTCGGGATGATACATTTCGGCAATTTCGCTCAGAATTGACGGGATATGTTTTTGATAGTAAGGACTGTTCACACATGAGATGTATAGCTCGCCCGCTTTGTAAGGTTTGCCGGATGCATCGAGGGCAAACCAATCGGGATGGGCCTGATAAAATTCTTCATGCGCTCTGTTGGAATCCATACGGGCAAACACTACAATTCCATCTTCATGCGCCGCGCGACATAATTCGCCGAACAGATCTCTATCCTGTAAGTATTGCGCCCTGCGATGAAGGGGAATACGCGAGGGATAATAGGCGACGATCCCTCCAGCATTAATGATCACGCCTTTAGTGCCCGTCTGCTTCCAGTACTTTCGCCACCAGGGAATATCGTATTGCATAGGATCCTTTTCCGTGATATTAATCTGGCCCCATCGCGTGACCCTCTTATACCAGGGTGCCATCGATTGACTGATACCCGCCACCAAAGGTTTTCCATAAAATAGGCCAAGGTCTGCAGCAGCGAAAGTGACGGTGGCAATCGCCGATTTTTTTAGGAAAGACCTGCGACTGTCATCCCCATCGTTAAATTTTGAATCGGTCATGATGCGTACATTATTTGTAATGAATATTGGTTACTTAGCTTTTACATCAGACAGAACCCATTCCCGGAAATCATAGAATCACCAGAAATTCTGCCATTTAAATATAAAGAAACGCTAATGATCTGATACCACATTATGGCAAATTGCTGCCACTGTGGTCGACGACGAAATTAGGCCGGAAAACGTGGTCTGAAAAAGCTGGAAACGAAAAAGCTTGCAAAGGGAACACGCGTGGGTTTTTTCTTCAAAAAAGATTGTGTCGCCGTCTATATTTTAAGATTGGTAACAATCGTTGGATAGTGAACTATGAAATAGGCATCTTAATTCTTTCAATGAAGGCGGGTATCCTTATACCGAAATGTTGCCTTTTGTTATGAAAACCATTGGCCTTAAGAATTTATTATTGACGCCAGTATCCATCCATTTCCAAGTATAAAGCTAAGGTCCCGCGCTGTCGTTCGATGTGCATACATAGTCTGTCTGTTCGAAAGTTGCCCGGGAAATTGAAGTAATCCGAATGCTGAATTCCGTTGCCTTGAATGGAGCCAATCCCTGAACTTATTAAACGAGTCGTATTAGCATACTAATAAATTTTACTTAGGTAAAGAGATTAAGATCGAAGTGTAATCCTATTTTGGTCTCCCGGCCCTACATCTCAATTTTTAGCATTTCTCAATTGTGCTAATCCTCCTAATCCGTAATTCTCTAAGTCCAATTTAGCGACCAACTCAAACTTTGTCAGCCAGGAAAACCGGCAGCAGAATGATCATAAACAGGCACATGGCATCAGCAATAAAACGATTACCTAAATCAGTTGGGGTTGTTGGGACAAAAAATGTAATAATTACCCCGAAAAATCTACCTTTGTGCCCGGTTAATCGAAAAAGGGTCAATCCTGAACATGTCTACTGCCAAATATATTTTCGTAACCGGGGGTGTTACATCATCTCTAGGTAAGGGTATTATTGCTGCTTCGTTGGGTAAGTTACTGCAGGCCAGAGGATTCAAAGTCACCATACAAAAATTCGACCCCTATATCAATATTGACCCGGGTACACTAAATCCTTATGAGCATGGGGAGTGTTATGTCACCGCAGACGGTGCCGAAACCGACCTTGACCTGGGTCACTATGAACGTTTTTTGAATATTCAGACCACTCGTGCTAATAATATCACTACTGGCCGGATCTATAACACAGTCATTACCAAAGAGCGTCACGGTGAATATTTGGGAAAAACCGTTCAGGTAGTGCCCCATATTACGGATGAAATCAAAAGAAACATTTTTCTTTTGGGAGAAAGCGGCGAGTACGATTTTGTGATAACCGAGATCGGCGGTTCTGTGGGTGACATTGAATCCCTGCCCTTTATTGAAGCTGTCAGGCAGGTTCGTTGGGACATGGGCGCAGGCAATGCCCTCGTGATCCATCTCACCCTTATCCCCTATTTAAAAGCCGCAAAAGAATTGAAAACCAAGCCAACCCAACACTCTGTTAAGGAGCTGTTGGCGGAAGGAATTCAACCGGATATTTTGGTTTGCCGCACTGAGTTACCATTGCCCTTAGAGCTGCGTAAAAAACTCGCTTTGTTCTGCAACGTCCAGCTCAACTCCGTGATTGAAGCCATCGATGCAGAAACCATTTACGATGTTCCTATGCTGATGAAAAAGGAAAAGCTGGATGAACGCGTACTGGCAAAAATGAAGATCCATTCAAGATCCGAACCTGATCTGGATCAGTGGAAAACTTTTTTGGGAAAGCTTAAGAATCCGATGGAGGAAGTCACAATTGGATTAGTGGGCAAATATGTTTCGTACCCTGATGCTTACAAATCCATCGCGGAGGCATTTGTTCACGCGGGCGCGGAAAATGATTCCAAAGTAAATGTTACCTGGATTTCTTCGGAAGATATCAATAAGGATAGTGTCGAATCAATACTAAAAGGTCTGAATGGTATTCTTGTAGCGCCAGGTTTTGGGGAACGTGGTATGGAAGGAAAGATTGAAGCCATCAGGTACGTAAGGGAAAATAAAATTCCTTTCTTTGGCATTTGTTTAGGTATGCAATGCGCGGTAGTAGAATTTTCCAGGCATATACTGGGTCTCGAAGCCAGTTCCACCGAACTGAATGCAAAAACCGAAAATCCGGTCATCGATATGATGGAGGAACAGAAAAAAATTACGATGAAAGGGGGAACGATGCGTTTAGGCTCTTACGATTGCAAACTAAAGAAAGGCAGCAAAGCTCAGAGCGCGTATGGTGAATCCCTGATTCAGGAAAGGCACCGCCACCGGTATGAATTTAACAACAAATATCTGGAACAGATTGAGGCTGCCGGTATGAAAACCGTTGGTATCAATCCGGAGTCGGGTTTGGTTGAAATCATTGAGTTGAAGGACCACCCGTGGTTTATTGGCGTGCAATATCATCCTGAATTGAGGAGTACCGTACTTAATCCACACCCGCTGTTTGTCAAGTTTGTTGGCGCTGCGCTAAACCATAAAAAATCTATTTCTTAATATTGCAGCCCGTTAAAAATGTTAACTTTTTTATCATAGCACAGAAAAATGGATAGAAATTCGGCGATAGGATTAACCTTGATTGCAGCGTTGTTATTGGTTTATTTTTATTGGTTCTCGCCCAAAACGCCACCTGCATCTAAACAACCGGTTGTTACAGATTCGCCAACGGCCACACCCCAGGATACAACCCGGCGTGCCGAGGCAACCATTACGATTCCAGACAGTGTATTGACGGCTTCTTATGGGAATCTCTCAACTTTCGCCAGGGGCAATGAAAGCACAACGACTGTGGAGACGGAAGACTTCTCGATCGTATTCACCAACAAAGGTGGAATAATTAAAGAATTGGAGCTTAAGAAATACAAGACTTATTTTAAAACTCCCTTAAAATTAATTACGCCCCAGCGCACCGACTTCAAACTGCTTACTGGCTATGAGGGCAAAGAGGTGAACCTGTATTCACTTTTTTACACGACCGAAAAAAAGCAGGATGGCGATACAACGCGCATTTCTTTTAGTCTGAAACTCGCCGATGGATCTGGTTTAAGACAAACTTACTCCATTCCCGCAAAGGGATATGAGATCGGTTACAGCCTTGAGCAAAAGGGCCTGTCAGAAAAATTCGCTGGCGAAAATCTCACCTTTCAATGGAATGACAAGATCGTTCCGTCGGAGAAGGACATCACAGAAACCCGCAATAATTCAACCATCACTTATTTCGAAGCAGACGGTGGGTTTGATAATCTCGCTGAGCGTTCATCAGGTACAGAGCTCGAAACTTTCTCTCAACCGGTGAAATGGGTGGCCATCAAACAAAAATTCTTTTTATCAGCCATCATCGCACAAAAAACTAATTTTTCCGGAGGGGAAGTCTCTACCGTTACCAATGAAACTGATTCCACGATGGTGGAATATGCCAAAGTGAAACTGTTTATTCCCAAAGCAACATTGGCTTCCGGAAAAAGTAACTATAAATTTTACCTGGGACCCAACGACTATCAGGAAATTGATGTGGTTACTACTGATTTCGAGAAGAACGTTTATCTTGGATGGCCGCCTGTTTACTGGATCAATAAATTTGTCATCTTCCCTGTTTTTCATTTCTTAACGGGCTTCATAACCAATTATGGATTGATCATTATCATTCTTGTATTGTTGCTGAAACTTGTTCTGGCCCCCCTCTCCTATCGTTCTTACCTCAGCATGGCCAAGATG
The DNA here is from genome assembly GCA_039917935.1 of Cyclobacteriaceae bacterium. Classification (GTDB taxonomy): domain Bacteria; phylum Bacteroidota; class Bacteroidia; order Cytophagales; family Cyclobacteriaceae; genus Chryseosolibacter. Next base: position 18,369 of record JBDSIM010000108.1, read on the forward strand.
AAGGTGCTGAAACCAGAACTCGATGAGATCAAAGAAAAGCATGGTGAGGATATGACGAAGGTTCAGCAAGAGCAGCTGAAATTATATCAACAAGTGGGTGTCAACCCGATCAGCGGTTGTATACCAGTACTCTTACAGATGCCCATTCTATTTGCCATGTTCTATTTATTTCCGGCGAGTATTGAGCTAAGACAACAACCTTTTTTATGGGCGGAGGATTTATCGACCTACGATTCAATATTAAGATTACCCTTCACAATCCCTTTTGGCGTGGGCGACCACATTAGTTTGTTCACGGTGTTAATGACGGTATCCACCCTGATCTATACCTGGCAAAATAATCAGTTATCCAACATTCAGGGACCGATGAAGTCGATGTCTTATATCATGCCGGTGATTTTCTTATTTGTCTTAAATTCATTTTCAGCCGGACTTACCTTTTACTATTTCGTGTCGAATCTGGTAACTTTTGCGCAGCAGGCTATTATCCGGAGATTTGTCGACGAGAACAAAATCAAAGTTATTCTGGAGGAAAACCGAAAGAAAAATCTGACCGGCGGCGGGGGGGGTAAAAAATCCAAGTTTATGTCAAAACTGGAGGATGCGATGAAGGCCAGCGAGGAAGCAAGAAAAAAGACCGAGGAAGAGCGTAAGAAAAGGAAGAAGTAAAATCTAAAAAGCAGGCCGGTTAAGAATTTTCACCGGCCGGTCTTATTAAGATAGTAACTTTCAGACACTTATCCTAGGATAGGTGTTGATTTTTAGGGTTATAAACGTGCATTGTTTGTGTACCGATTGTGGATAACACGTTCCACGATGTTCCACGCCCATGGGTATTTTACGATATATTTGCACGCCTGAACTGTAAATAACAGGCAGGAAATTCATTTTGGTTTTCCGTCACTTGACTGATCATGAAGGCTTCAAACTGCAGGCTACTAGCCCACAAGCTGTTACAAAGTAGAGTCACTTCAATTACAGCCTTACATCATCCGGAAAAACTACGGCAGAACGCAAACAAATAAGCATGGGAAAGATCATTGCGATTGCAAATCAAAAGGGCGGTGTAGGCAAAACTACTTCTGCCATTAACCTGGCGGCAAGCCTGGCAGTTCTGGAACGAAAAACCTTATTGGTGGATGCAGACCCACAGGCGAATTCTACCTCCGGTTTAGGGCTCAATCCAAAAGACATTCATAAGGGAATATACGAATGCATGGTAGACGGGGTGAATCCGAGGGAGGCAATCTTAAAAAATGATCTGAAGTTTCTGGACGTCCTTCCTTCCCATATCGACCTGGTGGGTGCTGAAGTTGAGATGGTGAGCATTGAGCGCCGGGAAGAAAAAATGCGGGATGCCTTAAGCAAGATCAAAAATGACTACGATTTTATCATTATAGACTGTTCCCCCTCTTTGGGCTTGATCACCATCAACGCATTAACGGCAGCAGATTCGGTGATCATTCCTGTACAATGTGAATACTTTGCCCTGGAGGGTCTGGGAAAACTTTTAAATACTATTAAGATCATTCAGACAAGATTAAATCCCCGGCTGGAAATAGAAGGTATTTTGCTGACGTTATATGATTCACGCACGAGCCTTGGAAATCAGGTGGTCGAAGAGGTGAGAACTCATTTTCAAAAAATGACTTTTAAAACCATCATCCCCAGAAATGTAAAGCTAAGTGAATCACCAAGCTTTGGATTGCCTGTGATTGTACACGATGCCGAAAGCAAAGGCGCCATCAGTTATTTGAACCTTGCCCACGAAATTTTAGATAAAAACGGAGCGTCGAAATGAGTAAGAAAAGAGCATTAGGAAGGGGACTTAGCGCGCTGTTAAGCGATAATTCCCCTGAAGATAAACTGGATGTTGACATCCAAACTCCCGCGGGATCAACCTCCCAGGCACAGCCCGTGAGCGGAATTGCAGAAATTCAAGTGGGGGAAATTGAAGTAAACCCTTTTCAACCGAGAACGCATTTCGATCAGGAGGCTTTACAGGAACTGAGCGAATCGATCAAAGTTCATGGAATTATTCAACCCATTACTGTCAGAAGGTTAACATCAAATCAATACCAGCTCATCTCAGGTGAGCGGCGTTTCCAGGCTTCCAAACTGGCGGGGTTAAAAACCATTCCGGCGTATATCCGTTCCGCCAATGATCAGCAGATGCTTGAAATGGCGCTGATCGAAAACATTCAGCGGGAAAATCTGAATGCAATTGAAATTGCCCTTAGCTATCAACGTTTAATTTCAGAATGCAGTCTCAAACAAGATGAGTTAGGCGATCGCGTCGGAAAAAATCGTGCAACCGTAACTAATTATCTTCGGTTGCTAAGGCTTCCGCCGGATATTCAGATAGCGGTACGCGATAATAAATTGTCCATGGGCCATGCCAGGGCCATCATTAATGTTGAGAACCCTGACAAACAACTTTATATTTTTAAAAAGACGTTAAGCGAAGATCTTTCCGTTAGAAAAGTAGAAGAACTGGTTAGGGAAGTATCCGGAAAGAAAGCAGAAAATGACAGTGAAGAATCGGGGAGCACAGGGGCAGTAACGGTCAGCCGTGAAATTTCACAGTTGCAATCAAAACTTTCCTCGCACTTTGGCACTCGTGTTGTTGTTAAAAGCGATGGTGCGAAAGGTGAAATAAAAATCCCGTTCTTATCAATAGAAGATCTGAACCGCGTATTGGATATTTTGAAAATGTCATAAAAAGGATGGTATGGTTTGACACCTGTTCATGCATGAAAAAACTTTATCTCATAGTCTTGATCCTTCTCGGCGCGGCTCATGCAGACGCACAGGATTCTCTGATCGTTGAGCGCGATACTGTTTTTCAGAATGAGCCGGATACAGTAGCCATAAAATCGCTGGCGAAAAGGTATAGCCCCCGCAAAGCGATCCTGTATGCGGCCATCATGCCTGGCCTCGGTCAGGTATACAATAAAAAATACTGGAAGCTTCCATTGGTATACGGGGGATTTTATGCTATCGGCTATTACATCAACGCTTATAATAATCTGTATACAGAATACAAAGGTTATCTGTTTGAGAACATTGAAGCCGGCCGTGGTGAAAATGTAGAAAACCCAACCATAAACCGAACTACCGGACAGCTGCGAACAATTGTCGATAAAACCCGACGTGAACGCGACCTCATGATCATCCTTCTGGGGGGAATGTATTTGCTGCAAATGGTTGATGCGCATGTTGACTCACACCTGAAAGAATTTGACCTGAATCCAAACCTTCAAGTCAGTATTGAACCCAGCATGAAACAGGATGCGTGGACCGGCAGAACCGCAGGTCTCTCCCTTATCGTCAGGTTTTAAATCTTCATTACCGCGATATATTTAAAGAAGGTACATTACCGGCAAAATAATTTGATTCGTATATGGATATATTGTTGGTAGGATATGGCAAAATGGGCAAGACCATTGAAAGTATCGCCCTCGAGCGTGGCCATACCATTGCCGGAAAAATTGATATTGATAATCAAGAGGAGCTACTCACGGTTAAGGCGGATGTGGCGATTGAATTCTCGCACCCTGATGCCGCTTTTGAAAATGTAAAGCGATGCATTGAAAGACAAATTCCTGTTGTTTGTGGAACCACGGGATGGCTGAAACGCAAAGGGGAACTAGAAGCGTTGACAAGTGAGCGGGGCTCAACCTTCTTCTACGCGTCGAATTACAGTCTGGGTGTTAATCTATTTTTCAAATTAAACGAACAACTGGCAAAGATGATGAACCAGTTTTCAGCTTATAATGTCAGCATCGACGAAGTGCACCATGCGGAAAAGAAAGATGCTCCCAGTGGAACGGCAATCAGCCTGGCGGAAGGTATTGTTCAATACCTTAACAGGAAGAAAAAATGGAGCAAGGGTGCCGCCGAAACGGCGACAGAAATAGAAATTAATTCCTTTCGGATTAATGATGTGCCCGGAACGCATGTTATAAAATATACATCATTGATCGATGATATTGAGATTAAGCACACAGCCCATACGCGTGAGGGCTTTGCCCTGGGGGCTGTCATGGTTGCCGAATGGATAAAAGACAAAAAGGGCGTATTAAATATGAATGATTTTTTGAAATTCTAACGTAATTCCCGCGACCAATCTCCAGAAAGCATTAGTTCTTTTAACCATCATCCTTATCCATGACGCATTGGTCAGTAATCAGGCAGCAGAAAGCCGTTTCTGACCTTCAAAACAGGATAACGGCTAGGGGATCTGCGGATTACCATTATTTTCCTTTTATTTGCAGGCTTTAAATAGGTACCCACGAATATGAATTGGCAGTTTAGAAAGAAAAAAGAGTCTGATAAAGACGAAGCGGTTGAACCAAAATCAAAGATGCGTGAATGGGGAGATGCCATCCTCTTTGCCGTCATCGCAGCCACCCTCATACGCTGGCTCATTATGGAAGCTTATACCATACCTACGCCCTCCATGGAGAAATCCTTATTGGTTGGTGACTTTTTGTTTGTCAGTAAGTTTCATTACGGAAGCAGAACTACAACCACCCCGCTACAGGTTCCCCTTACCCATCAAAAAATCTGGTTTACTGAAATTCCATCGTATACCGAGTGGATAAAACTGCCTTCTTACAGACTTCCCGGCATCAGCAGGGTGAAGCGCAATGATGTAGTGGTTTTCAATGTTCCTCCTATTGAACTCAACGAAGGCGTGGATTACCCGGTTGACCTGAAGACGAACTATATTAAACGCTGCGTAGGCATTGCAGGAGATACGCTAAAAATTATTAACCGACAGGTTTATGTGAATAGCAAGCCTTCAGAGAATCCGGAGGAAATGCAGCTTAGCTACCTGGTGACTTCCAGGGATGAGATCAATGAAAGAATTTTGACGCGTTACAAGGTGTATGATCAGCGCATCGTAGCCAGAAATGCAAACTCGGTTGTCTATCAGATGCATATTACGGAGGAACTGGCCAACGAACTTCGAAAGTTAACTTTTATTCAGGACGTAAAGGTAGGAACGCAAAATGAAGACGGGTTAGGCGCGAGAACTGAAAAGATGGTTGAGTATAATATTTTTCCCGACCCCAAAATATTTCCGTGGAACGGTGATTTTTTTGGACCGCTAGTGATTCCAAAAGAGGGCATGACCATAACCATTGATGAGAAAACGCTGGCTACCTATGGAAGTACGATCTCCGAATATGATCACAATGAAAATGTAAAAATTGAGAACGGTAAGCTATTCATTAATGGCAGGGAAGTGAGCCAGTATACTTTCAAGCAGAATTATTATTTCATGATGGGCGATAACCGGCATAATTCTCTTGATTCCAGGTATTGGGGATTTGTACCGGAAGACCATATTGTGGGCAAAGCTTTCTTCATCTGGTTGTCTCTCGATCGCAATGCCGGTTTCTTCAACAAGATTCGCTGGAACAGATTCTTTAAGTTGATTGAGTAGTCTTACAAGCCCGTGGAATTCACGCAGCCAGTTTAACAATTCAAAGTCAACAAAGAAGAATTAGTCAACGATCGACTCCTGACCACTACCAGTCAATCTCGACTTTACCTTTGCCTGCCAGGTATTGGTTAGTTTTGCTGAAATGTCTACAGCCAAAGAATCCCCGATCCGCAGAAAAAGGTGAAGGGTGTGCCGACATCAGTACCAGGTGTTTATTGCGATCAATAACCTCTCCTTTTTTTTGCGCGTATGCACCCCATAACAAGAAGACTATCCCTTCTTTTTCATCTGATAATTTTTTAATCACCGCATCTGTAAAAGTCTCCCAACCTTTGTTTTGATGTGAACCCGGTGTACTTGCCCTAACGGTGAGGGTGGCGTTCAGCAGTAACACGCCCTGGCTGGCCCAACGCTCTAAATCCCCGGAAGCGGGTATAGGTTTATTCAGATCATTTCTGATTTCCTTAAAGATATTAACTAATGAAGGAGGTATGCGTACCCCTTGGTGAACGGAAAAACAAAGCCCATTTGCCTGTCCTTGCCCATGATACGGATCTTGCCCGATGATCACCACTTTAACGTCGGAAAAATCACAGCGATCAAACGCTTTGAAGATGTCTATACCGGCGGGGTAAATGGTCTGGTGTTTGTACTCATGTTTAATGAATTCTATCAATTCCTTGAAATAGGGTTTGTGAAATTCATCGTTGAGCAGCGTTTTCCAGCTAGATGCAATCTTTACTTCCATTTGTAGGCATTTAGCTTGACAATATCGTCGATTAAACAAAGAAAGTTCGCTGAAAATAGGTCAGTGATGCACAAAAACAATTTGATTTTCGGCAATTTGAAAGAAGTTTCGATAATGGAGGCCGAAATTGCAAAAAATATATATTTTTGACGATATGGTAACGGAGATCACCCAGGGGATTAAAGTGACAGTTGAGACAGAATACCAACCGGCCTATTCCAGTCCAACCCAATACCACTATGTTTTCACGTACAGGATCACCATCGAAAATCAAAGTGAAAATACCATACAACTCATGCGCAGACACTGGAATATCTTTGATGCGGGGTTTACGATGCGGGAAGTGGAAGGAGAAGGCGTTGTCGGACAACAGCCCGTGTTGGAACCCGGACAGATTCACCAATATGTTTCAGGGTGTAATTTAAAATCAGGTATCGGAAAGATGTTGGGGACCTATCAGATGGAGCGTGTGGTGGATGGTTCAAAAATGCAGGTAAATATTCCCGAGTTTACCATGATTGCTCCTCTGCGTCTTAACTAACATTCCCATTTAATTGTTTTATCGTTTATTAAGTTGACAGATCACGATCCTGTAATTTATCATTGCAAAATGGTCAATATCGTACAATAATCAATTGTCAACCTGAGGTATAATATTTCCGACGCAACGCTAGATCAGTGGCCCATACATTTTTCAGGATTAAATCCTACATAACCTACTGGCTAGACGCAGTAGACGAGCATTCACTTCACTCGCCGTTCTATTTCGATTTTTATACACGCATTATAAAAACCCGTGCTGACGCGCGATCGTTTAGTCATATAGAAAATTTAAGGAAGCAGCTTCTTCATGATGATCGCACCATATCAGTCGAGGATCTGGGGTCCAATCGAAAAGTAAAGACTTTCCGTAAAATATCCTTTATCGCCCGCACCAGTTTGAGTACACCGGAGTTTTCAAAACTGTTTAATCGAATGGCGAACCATTTTAAGGCTAACACGATCGTTGAATTAGGAACGTCTTTCGGAATAAACGCACTATACCTTGCTGAAAAAAGAGATGCCTCGGTAATCACCTTCGAAGGTTCTCCAGCCATAGCCAGTATCGCAGAATTAACTTTTGAATTTGCCTCAAAAAAGAATGTGAAGCTGATTTCCGGAAACATAGATATCACTCTTCCTGCCTATCTTCATCACATTAGAAAGATCGACCTGGCTTTTATGGATGCGAACCACCGCTATGAACCTACAATCCGCTATTTTGATTGTCTCCTAAAAAAATTCGCAGACAAAAGCATTCTGATTATAGATGACATTCATTACTCACCAGAAATGGAGAAAGCGTGGAAAATGATTAAGACCCATCGCCTGGTATATGGTTCAGTAGACCTTTTCCGCTGTGGAATTGTTTTTTTTGATCCATCATTGAACAAACAACACGTTATCTTACAGCTTTAAAGGTTGAAAAAAAGAAATTAAAGACTTATTTTTGCCGGCATTATAATTTACAACACCGCCTGTTCGATTTCCTATTCTGATATGACTGATCAAACTGAAAACCTTCCCGCGCCGGAACCTTCCCAAAAAAGAAATAATCGCATTCCGATTATTATCGCTTTGATGGCCATTGTTATCATCATCCAGGGGATAAAAATTTATCTTGATACCAAGGAAAAGCAGGAAGTTAAAACACAACTGATCACAACCGAACAGGAGCTGGCCACTACCATGCAACGGTTAATGGAGATCCGTACGGAACTCGACGATAAGATAGCTCAGGTGGAAAAACTGGGCGGAGACGCCACGGATCTGTTGCAGGCGAAAGGTGAAATTGAAAACGAATTGAGGCGAAACAAAAGGGCAACGGGAAAAGAAATAAAAGCGCTCAAAGACAGGGTGGAAGGTTACGAACTGCTATTAAAAAATAAAGATGAAGAAATTGTAAAACTTCAATCAGTAAACAAAGAGTTGCTAACGGAGAACCGTTCTCTAAAAACACAGAAAAATCAGTTGGGTGACTCCATTAACAAGCTGAGTCAGACGAAACAAGAGCTCGCTACCAAAGTGGCTATTGCTTCACAACTAAAAGCCGAAAATATTAAAATCGTCGCCCTGAACAGCCGCGGGAAGGAACGTGACTCTCCCTTTAAGAGCCGCCAGGTGGGGAAAATAAAAATTGATTTTAACCTTGCCGAAAACAGCGTTGCCCCGATAGAAGGAAAGAAAATACTGGTGAGAATCATTGATGAAAATCAACAGGTGTTGTTTGATGTTGCCCGGGGTTCGGGAACCTTCATCTTTAACGGCAAAGAAGAGTTTTACACGGCATCTCAGGAAATTCTTTTTGATAACACGCAGCAAAGGCTATCTTTTATCTATGACAAAGGTTCTGACTATGTGTCCGGAACCTACACTACTGAAATCTACACCGATGATTACCTGATCGGGCAGGGTCAATTTGTTGTGAAATAATTCCCTTATCTCATTTATAAAACGCTAGCTCTTTTTTCTGCGAATCCGCCGCCCAGATCCTGATATTATCAATCTTACCGGAATCATCGAACGAACCAAAGCCGATAAAGCCCTCGCCGAACGTTTTATCCGTTGCTTCCTCAATCAGTTTGCCGTCGAAATATATTCTGATGGAACCCTCTTCGATATTTCTTTCTACCTGAACCTGATGCCATTTCTCTTCGCCCCAGTTGATGCCTTCGGTAGTAAAGGTACTGATCTTGGCTCTTGGGGCCCCGTTTACCAGCATGATCTGATGAGCATTATCATCCATTTTAGTAGCCATGTGGGCATAATAAAAATGAGCGGGATCCTGTAATCCAAAAGCTATACACATATCCCGGTGACCGTATTCTTTTCCCGTTTGCAAAAGGTCTGCCTGGAGAACAAAACTACCTACGGAAAGATCGTTGATAAATCCTAGAGTATGCGGAGATCTGAAAGGTGGTTGATAATCGGATATACCCGTAAATTCCAACGCTTTTCCTTTTTTGCCTTCTGACAATTTCCATTTGTCAGTTTGGGAAAAAGTAAAATCCTTAAGCGCTCCTTCGTTGTCAAACGATTGTTCATAAACCACTTTGTAACCCTTTGGTATTTTCTGACTTTCCGCTTTTGAAAAAATGAAAAGGAGAAGAAATACAATCAGTACGGGTGAAGTTTTCATAATAATGCATTTAATCATTTTGAGAAATCTTTTTAAAAATTATGGTATCCGTTGGAAGTTTTTCCATCGTATAATTGCCGGTGTCAAGTTTAATATCCTGACGCTCACCCACTATTTTTTGAATCCCTTCTTTTGTCATTTTTGTTTGATATAAAAATAAAGTACTCAATTTTTGGAACTTTAGCAGCACTGAGACAGAACTATCCGTAACGCTGGTCCCTATCAGGTTCAACATCCTGAGTTCCGTTAGAGGAACAAGCCTGGATAACCCCGCATCCGTAACGGGTGCGTTGTTCAGGTATAATATCCGGATGTTGCTGAGTTTTGAAAGAATGTTTAATTGCGCATCGGTAATATTCGTGTTGCTTAAATTGACCCAGACAAGCTGATCTTTTATTTCCATTAATCCTTTAAGATGCTCATCGCTGATCATCCGGGAATTGGTAAAGGTTACCATCAGGTACGGACTATTTTCCGCCATGGGCATTGGATGAAGTCCGGTGCGAATAATTTTAAGTAAAGTTTTTTCACTGGCCGGTTCAATTTTTTCCACCGGCATCCATGACTGCTGTGGAGTTTGCTGCAATGATTCAATGATCGCGATTATTTTATCGCTACTTTCATGGGCCGAAATTTGTTTTGAAAAAAGTGGCTTATCTTCTATCCAGTATTTTATCAATGCAATCTCTGAAGATGAAAGCTGCGGTTTTTCGTTGGGCGGCATGTGATGCTTATCCTCCAGGGGTAGCATGAGGCGCTTGTACACATTACTGGAATCAGCGACATCATCACTGATTACTTCGCCATGCTTCCCTCCCCGCACAATAAAATCCTCTTTGTCCAGACGAAGATCGCCTTTTTGTTTTCGGGAACTATGGCAGTCATAACACCTGGCTTCAAAAATCGGTTGAATAACATCGCGATACATTACTGCATCGGGAATGCTAACAATGGAATCAATCCTGACTTTCGGATCCAATGCAAGAACATTGTCAGAAGAAATGGGAGCGAATAAATAGTCCTCTCCGTGTGTAAGAGACCCACCGAGGTGGCCGGTAATGGATAATAGAATGATCAGGGGAATAAACAGTGCGATTCTGGCCTGTTTTCTATTTGCAGGATTAATGATCCAGAATTTAAGCCTGGCTCTTAGAACATAAACAATTAGAGAAAGGACAGCTGTGCCTATACCCGCATTCTGATGGAGGTCAGCAAGGCTTTCTTCATATCCCCCCTCCTGTCGCAGGAAATATCCTGTGATCGCAGCAGCGATGGCAAACACCGTCCCCAATAGTAAAGAAGGTGGAATCGCATTTTTGAGTAATCTGTACCTTTCCCTGGCCGACAAACATTCGAAGATGAAGCCCAGCAAGAGCATGCCGATAGGAAGGTGCACCAGCAACGGATGAAAACGTCCGAGAAATTCTGTAATCACCTGAATCGTTTTCACGCGTAACGCTTACGAAGTACATTCAACATATACGCATTAATCTCCCATTGATCGGCGAGGGGTTGCCGGGTATAAGGCAGGGCCGGCATGTAATCAACAGGACCAAATTCCGTTAAAAAAGTCATCAACCTGCCTTCTTTTTTCTTTCGCGAAACAACGGTGTCCCACCACGCAAAATGGGCCGCGACCGCCTCCTTCCACTCCGGTGCGCGGGGATCATTCACTTGCGGGCCTTCAGGATGACCAATGCGCGCATGAATATGGTCGACTCGTTCAAGGGTCTTTGATAACGTCTCCTGTTGGTCATCCAGCAAGGATTCATGTACGTTACACCAATGTGAAACATCCAATGTTATTCTAAGGTCAGGAAGGTTATCCATGAATTGGCGGGCAACCGGAGCGGAATATAAGATCCTGGACCGATGTGTTTCATGATAAATAGGCACCCCGCTACTGGCTGAAATTTTTGTTGTTAATGTGATGAATTTTTTATTTTGTTCGAAGGAAAAATGGTCACGGCCTGAATGGCAGTTAATATAAACAGGCTTCAGGGCAGCCGCAGCCTCAAGGCTGATTTTGAACTGGTCAAAATGCTTTTGAAAATCGCGGTCGGAGCCTCCCACCAGAAAACCCATCTTTAAATTGTGCTTTTGAAAAACGGCAGAAATTTCTTTTTGATCCTTCTGATCAGAAGGGTACCAAACTTCCGCTCCATCATAACCCAGATTTTTGATTTTTGTCGCGAACGGCTCCCAGCTATCTGTGTACCCCCAATTGGTAGCAAAAATTAAAACCTTGTATCCAGGGTTCTGCTGAGGTTTTGTTAGGGGAGTAGCAAAACTTTCCAAGCCATGAAAAAGGGATTGTGTACCCACCATGGCTGTAATGTTTAAGAAATTTCTTCGTGACAACATAGGAAAAACGTATAAGTTATAGGAGGAGATTAATAATTAAAATAATTTTCAAATGTTCAGCCTTGACTTTAAACTTTGGACCACTGCTGTCCGTTAAAATATTGATGTCTTGCGTTCGGTACGTAAACTTTACTCCAGATCAAGGTTCAGTGATCGTGTGCCAATTATGTGAAGCCCGATCAAGAATTCCTATGGCACACATTTTCACTCTACCTTGGACCCCCGGTTGACCAGGTTGAAACCGGGGGTTACAAAATTTTTCACCGTGATTTCTATGGAAGTTGTCATCCGTGCTTCAAACTTTAAAGGTACTTTGAACTTCAAACTACTTAAACTGAAACTACTTCAAACTTGAAACACTTTAAACTTCAAAAATCTGGAACTTAGAACTTTGAACTTTAAACTTCGAACCTGGAATTTTTTCTTGTCACGCAACAATTTCGCTGATTACCTTTCCGGATACATCGGTTAGCCGGAAAGGTCTGCCTTGAAACTGATAAGTTTGTTTTTCATGATCCAGACATAACTGGTTGAGAATGGTAGCCTGCACGTCGTGTAAGGAGACCTTTCCACTGATGGGATAATATCCAATTTCATCCGTCTCACCCCAGGACATTCCCTTCTTTATCCCGCCACCTGCCATCCACATCGTGAAAGCTTCCACATGATGGTCACGACCGAAGAAAGGATTAATTTTATTTTGCCGGTTTTCCTGCATCGGCGTACGGCCAAATTCGCCTCCCCAAACCACGAGCGTTTCTTCCAGCAATCCACGTTGTTTCAAATCAAGCAGTAAGGCAGACATCGGGCGATCAACCTCGCGGCATTTATTCCTGAAGCCAAAATCGAGTGCAGTAAATTCATCTGATCCATGGCTATCCCACCCCCAATCAAAAAGCTGCACAAACCGAACACCCTGTTCAACCAGTTTTCGGGCCAGCAAACAATTATTGGCGAAAGACGCCTGACCAGGGGTAGTTCCATATAAATCATGAATGTACTCGGGTTCATTATTTATATTCATTACTTCCGGAACGGACATCTGCATCCTGAAAGCCATTTCATACTGGGCCATTCTGGTCAAGGTCTCCGGATCATTCAGTTCATTGTAATGGTGCTGATTCACCGCGTTAATAGCCTCAATACTCTTCTTTTTTAAGTCGCGGCTCATACCCTCCGGGTCTGACAAAAACAGCACCGGTTCACCCTCTGATCTGCACTGCACGCCCTGGTAAACCGACGGAAGAAATCCGCTTCCCCAGACACTTTTTCCTGCATCCGGGGTTTTACCGCCAGAAGTAAGCACAACGAAACCTGGAAGATTGTTATTTTCTGTGCCTAGCCCATACGTTATCCACGACCCCATACTCGGTCTTCCTAAACGCGGACCACCCGTATGAACAAAAAGTTGCGCCGGCGCGTGGTTGAATTGATCGGTATAGACACCCTTCAAAAAAGAAACCTCATCTGAGACACTGGCAAAATGCGGCAGGTGTTCCGACACATAAGATCCTGCCTGCCCGTGACGCTGGAAATTCGCCTGCGGACCTAACATTCTTGGTGTACCACGGATGAAAGCAAAACGTTTCCCCTCCAGCAACGACGGCGGGCAAGGCTGGTTATGAAGTCTTTGAAGTTCTGGCTTATAATCAAAAAGTTCCAGCTGAGAAGGTGCCCCAGCCATATGTAAATAAATGACACGCTTTGCTTTTCCGGGGAAGTGCGGAGGCTTTGGCGCCATCGGATCTTTTACAAGATTGATGTTGCCCGTCGTGGTACCGGTTTGACAACTTCCTAACATGACACCGAAGGCGGCAGCTCCTAATCCTGCAGCACTCTCCCGTAAAAAATGCCTCCTTGAAACATTCCGGAAATTTTCAAATACATCTTCGCCTTTTCTCATGCTTAAAATCCTAAAACATAAAGTTTAATATGGACACTTTACTTTTTCCAACGCTCAAGCTTCGGGATATTCTTCGTAAAAAACCCGGCGATGAATCCAGGAAAACCAAATTCCTTCAGCTTGCCTTTTACCAGCGCCTGCATTTGCATAACGGTCATATCAGAAGCTGTAAAATGACCATTAACAAAACAATTTGAGCTATACTGAATACTCCGGGATCCATCGGTATTGGTTCCCCCTCCCTTTTCATCCCGTTTTAAAGGCATTCCGTACGACTGACAATTTTTGTAAGGCTTTTCCATATCATTCTTTGGTTATTACCTCGTCAAGATTTAACAAAGCGTTGGCAACTATGGTCATGGCAGCGTGTTGATAAGTTCCTTCTTTCTCTTTTGTTATCGCCCTGACTGCAGCAGTGTCCATCTGATAAACATTCAAGGCATCCTGATAGAGGTTGTTCAGAATGGAAAGTTTCTCCATAGGGATTTCCCTGAACGTAAGCATTTGATAACCAGTTTTGATACCCGTTACCGGCGAAGCAGGGTCGCGTAACATCATACGCTTTGCCAGTTGACGGGATGCCTCCACAAAAACAGGATCATTTAAGGTTACTAAAGCCTGAAGGGGAGTATTGGTTCTAATGCGTCGGCTAACACATACTTCCCGGCTGGACCCATCAAACATCATCATGGAAGGATACGGACTCGTGCGTTTAATAAAAGTATAGACGCCGCGACGGAATTGATCCTCCCCTTCGCTTTGCTTCCAGACCTCCCCATTGTAAACAGAATTCCAAATGCCCTCAGGTTGATATGGCATCACACTCTTGCCGTACATTTTACTGCTGAGCAGGCCACTTACCGCCAACGCCTGGTCGCGTGTTTGTTCTGCAGAAAGCCTCACGCGAGGGGCTCTGGCAAGCCATTGATTTGCCTGATCTTTCTCCAACATTTCATCCGACACCCGCGATGACTGTTGATAGGTGGCGGACATCACAATATCCTTCAGCAACTTTTTCATACTCCATTGATGATCGTTCATCAAACGCAAAGCAAGCCAGTCAAGCAATGGAGGATGTGTGGGGGACGCCCCCTGCGATCCAAAATCCTCCAGCGTTAAAACAAGGCCGGAGCCAAATATCTGCTCCCACAAACGGTTAGCAATGGTTCGCGCCGTGAGCGGGTTATCTTTACTGGCGAGCCAACGCGCGAAGCCAAGACGATCCGGTGGAACATTTTGCGATGTTGTGTTCAATGAGCGCGGCACATCAGGATTTACCTTCTCACCTTTCACCAACCAGTTCCCACGTTCAAAAATGTACGTCTCTCTTTTTTGGGATTCCGTACCTTCAATGAGGACAGGTGTATTTTCAACTTCCCTGTTGAGAAGATCAAGAAAAGATTTTTTTACAGTAGCAAATTCAGGATTTCCTTTTCCGGGAATCTCCTCTTGAAAAGAAACCCATTCAACGGAACACACACTCTCCCCTGGCTTCAAATCTGGATTACGGAAAATAAAGTACAGGTCATGTTTACCCTCCACAGATTTCAATGGTATATCGATAATTAACCTGCCTTTTGTTTTGACAAGGTTTGCACTGCCAATTAAATCTCCTTCGACATTGTCGCGTCGGATTTCAATCGACCCCCCAGGTTTATGCATGTCGTAATTGATCAGCAGGTGTTTTTTATTATTCAGATCAATCTGTTTTATGCGTGCACTTCCACCGGAACGAATGCTCAACCATTTATAACCATCAAGCTCTCCCGTTGTAAAGTCATCAAAAAGATGCGAGTGGAACTTTGGTTCAAGTGTTTTTAAGAAACGATTAATGTCAAAAGCTTTTTCGTTATCAGAATACTTCAGGACCCAGGATTTTATAGCATCCACTTCTTTTTGATCCGCTGCTTTGTAACTTCTTAAAGTGGGATGTTCTCCGCTGACGTCTTCATCACGGGAGTTGTTAAAAAAGGCCAGAGATTTATAAAACTCTTCATGGCGGAAAGGATCATAGGGATGACTATGACATTGCACACAGCCCATCGTTGTACTTTGCCAAACCTCCCAGGTTGTGCTTACACGGTCTATCACGGCAGCCATGCGGAATTCTTCATCATCCGTGCCACCCTCATCGTTATTCATGGTGTTACGATGAAAAGCGGTCGCTATGATTTGATCGTCTGTAGGATCCGGAAGCATATCACCCGCAAGTTGCTCGATGGTAAACTGATCAAAAGGCTTGTCTTCATTGAAACTCCTGATGACATAATCGCGAAATCTCCAAATAACACGGGAGGGGTCGGCTTCATATCCTTTTGTATCTGCATAACGCGCGAGGTCAAGCCACCATGAAGCCCACTTCTCACCATAGTGCGGCGAACTTAAAAGTTTGTCGACAATTTTTTCATAAGCTGATTCTGTACTGTCGTTAATAAAGGCGGAGGCTTCCGGAAGTGTGGGCGGTATGCCTGTCAAATCAAGGAAAACCCTGCGGATAAGGGTTGCTTTGTCAGCCTGCTCTGATGGCTTAAGCTTTAATTCATTTAATTTATTGAGAATAAAATAATCAATGTCATTTTGTGCCCATTCCTTTGAAGGGGCATCCATTCCGGACAACAGACTCTGGGATTTTGGAATTTCTACCGGGGTCGGCGGCACATAGGCCCAATGATCACCCCACTCCGCGCCTTGCTCGATCCATTGGGTCAGGATATGTATTTCATCCTTTGAAAGAGGCTCCTCTTTGTACGGCATTCTTTGCTCGGGGTCCGTAAGGTTAATCCGGCGGATCATTTCACTATGTTCCGGATCGCCCGGGATGATGGCGTATTTACCTGATTCCACGGTATCCAGGGCCTCCTGGCGGAACAGCACGCTGAATCCCCCATTCTGCTTCACGCCGCCATGGCAACTAATACACCGTTTATTCAAAATTGGCTTAACCTGGGTACTAAAGTCAATTTTTTTCTCAATACATGACTGAAAAAGGCATGAAAGGACAAATATGGCTAGTATTGTTTGGGCAAATCGGGACATAAAGCCCTCAAAATTAGGATTATTAAGCCTGTAATAAAAGATTCTTAGCGTCTGTTACCCCTGATTTTACGTGGGTGGACGACAGGGATGGGAATCCTCTAAATTATAGTTACCAGAAGGAAATTCCTCACTTCAATTTTTAAAATCCGGCCGATTTCCCTACTTTTGCAGGCTCAAAACTTAAAAACAATTATGAACAATTACGAGACGGTATTCATTTTAAATCCCGTTTTGTCTGAAGACCAGGCAAAGGATACTGTCGAAAAGTTCGTGAAGGTGTTGACAAAAGCGAAAGCTGAAATCGTTAACACGGAGCACTGGGGCTTGAAAAAGATGGCTTATCCCATCAATAAAAAGTCAACTGGGTTCTATCACCTCATTGAATTTACGGCAGACTCCAATGCGATCAGTACACTCGAAACCGAGTACAGACGAGACGAAACAGTTATGCGTTTTTTGACAACGGTGCTTGATAAGCACGCGGTTGTTTACAACGAACGCAGGCGCAAGGGCGAATTTAAAAACAAGGAAAACAGGAAACCTGTAAAAAAAGCTGAGGAGGACTCGAAAAGATGACATTAATGAACGAACCCATAAAGCGCGCGGAAATAAAACCGAAGTATTGCCGCTTTAAGAAAAATGGTATTAAATACATCGATTACAAGGATCCTGACTTCCTTTTGAAATTTATCAATGAACAAGGTAAGATTCTGCCCAGAAGACTTACCGGTACCAGCCTTAAGTTTCAAAAGAAAGTGGCTCAGGCAGTAAAACGCGCGCGTCACATGGCGATCCTTCCCTATGTTGGTGATTCATTGAAGTAATCTAACCCTTAACACAACAGAACCATGGAAGTGATATTGAAACAGGATATTTCAGGTCTTGGCTATAAAAATGACATTGTAAAAGTAAAGGCGGGCTATGGTAACAACTACCTTATTCCCAATAATTTTGCGCTCATTGCCAATGATTCTAACAGACGATTAATTACAGAGAACGTTCGTCAGATGGCCCATAAGGCGTCTAAGCTCAAGCAGGATGCAGAAGCGCTTGCCGCCAGGGTCGGCGATTTTATTGTCGAGATCAAAACTAAAGCGGGTGAATCTGGTAAAATCTTTGGTGCGGTTACTGCCCTTCAGATTGCCGATGTACTTAAAGCCAAAGGGTTTGACATCGATCGTAAAAAAGTGATCCTAAAAGACAATCCCAAGCAAGTAGGCAACTACTCGGCTACGCTGGATCTGCACAAAGAAGTGAAGCACGAAGTTAAAGTTGTCGTGAGCGCTGAGTAATCGAATCGCGATCAAAAAAAAGCCGTTCCTCAAAGGGGCGGCTTTTTTTTATCATGTTATGACAATTTAACTAACTATGGAAACTGCAATGATCCGAATAATAGGCCTTCTGGATCACTCAAGCTTCACAGGCCACTAAAGTGATCCGTGCAAATTCTTTCTCTCTTTGAGTAAAACTTAAAAGGCTAATTAACCTTAATCAATTCCACTTCGAAAACCAGTGTCGCAAAGGGAGGAATTTGCGGCGGTGCACCACGCTCCCCGTAGGCGAGCGCAAAAGGAATAACCAACATCCATTTATCCCCTTCCTTCATCATTTGCAAAGCTTCGGTCCATCCAGGAATAACCTGATTCACACCAAAGGTAGCGGGCTGGCCTCTTTGCACCGAGCTGTCGAATATAGTTCCATCAGTCAGCTTACCAGTGTAATGAACCGTAACCTTGTCGGTAGGTTTGGGAGACTTTCCTTTACCCTCGTTGACAACCTGATATTGTAATCCGGTGCCAGTGGTCTTAACACCTGTCTTCGTCTTATTGGAATCCAGATATTTCTGGCTTTCCTCTTTTATCATTGTGCTTTTCTTCATCATGGCTTGTTGCATAAATTGTTGAATGGTGGCTTCCGCCTGACTCCGGTCGACCTTTAACGTTTGATTGGAAAAAACATCATTCAAACCAACCATAAAAGTTTCGATATCGAGTGAATCAAGCCCTGCGGATTTCATATTTGAAGCCATCACGATGCCCAGACAATAGCTCGCATGACCAGTAGTGTCCGTGGCGTCCAACTCGACAGGTTTCTTCATTTCCAGGATTTCTGATTTCAGTGTCATAATTTCATTTTGCAGTTGTTCGGTCTCTGCTTGTCGCTTTTTGGCCTCCGCGAGTAATTCTTTTTTAGACTGCGAAAAGGCCGGGCTGGCCACTATAAAACAGAAACAAAATACCAATAACTTCATTTTATAAATTTTGTGGTGCAAAGAAAAGAAATTGAGGTGAAAGATAAAAGGTGGAATTTAAATTCGAAGTACCGTCGGTAAAGGTTTAAGGATGTCGTGCTTTACAAGAACTCTCTGAATAATTCTATAACCACAGATTGGGACCCTGAAATTATCGAAGCTAGTTTTTAGTCTTCATCATTTTAATGGTAAAAAAACCAAGTCCCCCGATCATCAACCCCATAATGCTCCAAAGCCATAATTTATTCTCGAATAACGGTTTTCTTTTACTGACAGGAGTTTCAAGGCTCACTGCAGACCTCAATTTGGCAACGGAAAGGGTGTCGGGAATCTTATTTTCAAAATAGGCCAGATCATAAACTGGTTTATGGACCTTTTTATTTCCATAAAGCAGAATGTGTTCCCCTGGTTTCAAAAAAGAAATCATGTCCATTAAAGGACGTTCAGCAGAAATACTTTTGATAGCAAGCGGTGCGTTATCAAGATTGTCGATCGTTAACCGGATGTATTGCATTAGCTGACCGCTGAACGTGAAGCGATTCGATTTAAATGAGGTTAGGTAACCATCATAAATTGTTTCATAATTTTTAATCCAGCCTTTTTGTGTTTTCACACTATCGGTTACATAGTCAATGCTAAAGGCGCGATAATAATCCCGCGTACTGTCTATTTTAATGTCAAGAGAACTTACCGGGACGAAATTCTCCAGGTCAATGTCAACCACCGATCTCTTGAATTTTTTTTCCGTTCGTGTTGTCCACCGCAATGCGATATTTTCAAACATTCCCTTTTTCACACCATCATGGTGAAAAGTGGCCTCTGTAAAAGAAAGCGGAACGTCAGCAGAAATACTGACTCTTAAAAAATGATAATCGGTAACAGGGAAATTAATGGTTTGTAAAGTGTAACTATCTATTTTCATTTTTAATGATAACAATACGTTGGTTCCTGCTTATTTCGTACCATTGATTTTTATTGTTACTACCTTCAATATGAACCTTGATGTCTTCTATGTGGAACTTTGTGAAATTTTCATTTCCAGGGCAACCGACATTGTATGTTCAATATTAAATTTTCAAAACACTAAACAGGATCAACATCAACGATCATTCTCACATTGCGAAAGCCTTTCTCCTTCGACAACATGGTAATACTATTTTGAATGACCAACTTGATTTGACTTAAATCACTCTTACCGCGGATCATTTTCAACAGCATACTCATCAGGAATTGGTTTCGTATTTTAGAAACCATGGGTTCACCCGGACCCATAATTTTTACTTTATCAAGATGTTGCCTTAACATCGCGGCAAGCTGCTGGGCCGCGTCGCGGCAAATCTTTTTGTCAGTATGCTTGACCACTATTTCGATCAGCCGTGAAAAAGGCGGGTAATCATGTTGATGACGGTCGTCGACCTGTGTTTTATAAAAAGCTTCGTAATGATTTTTTAAAATAAAGTTCAGGACAGGGTGTTCGGTGTTGGACGTCTGAATAATTACCTTCCCCTGCTTGGCCCTCCGTCCGGCCCTTCCACTCACCTGCGTAATTAACTGATAAGCCCTTTCATAAGAACGGAAATCAGGAAAATGCATCATCCGATCGGCATTGAAAACTCCCACCAGACTTACTTTGTCAAAGTCCAAACCTTTAGTGACCATTTGTGTTCCCACAAGAATGTCCGTCTCTCCTTTTTCGAATTGCTCAATAATAGAATCGTATCCCGTTTTTGAGCGCGTGGTTTCCAGGTCCATCCGTTGTGTGATTGCCTCCGGAAAATGCGCGTTTAACTCCTCCTCCAGTTTTTCAGTTCCGTATCCCACCGTTTTGATTCGGGCAGAAGTACATACCGGGCAGTTGTGGGGAACCGTTTCCTTATACCCGCAATAATGACAAACAAGGGCATGACGATATTGGTGGTAAGTAAGACTCACGGCGCAATTGACACATTTAGGAACCCACCCACAGTCCTCACAACTCATCATGGGTGAATAACCGCGGCGATTCTGAAAAATAATTACCTGCTCTTTTTTAGATAAGGTTTCTTCAATATTCCTCAATAACAATCCTGAAAATTCTCCCTTAACCGTTTTCATTTTCCGTTCATTGCCCATATTGGCAAGAACAATCTCCGGCAAGTTTGCCTCACCAAACCGTTTGTCAAGTTTTACAAGCCCGTATTTTTTCTGCTGGCTATTGAAGTACGATTCCAGCGATGGCGTAGCGGAGCCCAATAATACTTTGGAATGATGAAGTTGTGCAATGATCATCGCCACATCGCGGGCATGATACCTCGGCGCCGGCTCCTGTTGCTTGTAAGAAGCGTCATGCTCTTCATCTACGATGATGAGTCCGAGGTTATCAAACGGCAGAAAAATAGAGGACCGCACGCCGATAACAAATTTAAATTTTCCGCTTAGAATTCCATTCCAGACTTCTACCCTTTCATTATCCGAAAACCTGGAATGATAAACGCCCATGCTGGCACCAAATATTTTTTTTAGTCGGTGTACGATTTGTGTCGTTAAGGCGATCTCAGGGAGTAGGTATAATACCTGTGTATCACTCTCCAAAGCTTTTTTAATCAGGTTGATGTATATCTCTGTTTTACCACTGCCTGTAATGCCATGAAGTAAGGTGGTGGTATATTGATCAAAACTTTTAATAATCTCATTTTGGACCCGCTCCTGTTCTTCACTCAACAATATCACAGGTTGTTCACGCGTATCCAAGAAACCAAAACGTGGAACGATCGTTTCAAATTCCTCCAGAACTCCATGTTTGATCAACGTGTTAATGGAAGAGTCAGAGACGTCTCCATCAAGGAGATCTTTCTTTGAAAGTCCGCTTTTGTTTGCTTCCGCTTGCTGGAGTACAGGTACTTCCTGGAGATATTTCAACAACACGGCCTCCTGTTTAGGTTTAGTCGAAAGCGCTTGAAACAATTCTTCCAGCGCTTTTGCTGAATTAATTGACGTGTTAAGGCGGATTCGTTTCTCAATTTTTGGTTTGAACTTTTCCTTTACTTCCTCAAAAAGAATGATCGCCTCCTTTCCGGAAAGTGATTTCAGAATACTGAAAATAAATTTGACCCCTAAAAATTTGGCCACCTCAGTATAGCTCATGGTGCCCTGCTGTAGTCTGTTCAGGAGCATGATCTCTTTTTCAGAAAAATCAAGGGTACTATCTTCGGCATGAAACGAGGGATGAACCTGAACCATGGATTCACTGGATAATTTCAGCCCGGCCGGCAAAGCTGCATTCATCACTTCACCCATTGAACACATATAGTAATCGGCTATCCACTGAAAAAGTTTCAGCTGTAATTCATTTACCGAAGGAAAGTCATCGAGAACATCAAGGAGTGATTTTGCTTCGTATTCCTGAGGGGAAGTCTCATGGATATTGATGATCAGGCCAGTGAGCACTTTGCGGTCACCGAATTGCACAATTACCCGTTGACCAATTCTGATAGTATCATTTAGATTAAAAGGTACTCTGTAGGTAAACAATTTGGCAATGGGTACCGGAAGCAAGAGCTCAACAAAGAGCGTTTTACGAGACCCATCCGGTTCAAATATTTCCACACGCCAAAGTAATGGAAAAATAAAGGAAGGACGAAGATAAAATAAATTTAAACAATTTGTTTGAGTGCCTCCTGCACATTATGAACGGGCTGCTGGCAGGTCTTATGATAACAGACATATATCGTGAGTAAATCATCAACAGCAGTTTTTCCTTCCAACAGAGGCAATTCACTGTCTTTTTTTTCCGTTCCCATAGATAAAACAAAAGGCTGATAGGCCTGGAAAAATTCCCTGGCTCTCGATTCCAGATCAGGCCCGGCAAACGCTACTTCCGCCATCCCTTTTTTCATCTCGGTATACACGATACCCCAATTTGACATGTAGTTCGGCTCCGAGGTTATCAGGTGACTCAACGAAAAAGTCATATTTTCTGAAAGAGTTCTCCATTGGTCATGGTCAAATAAGATACTCAGGTGAAACAGGTTCTGTGCCAACACCGAGTTGGAAGAAGGGATCACATTGTCAAAAATCTCTTTCCTGGACGCAATTAACTTCTCAGCATCCTGACTGGCATATTGGAAAAAACCATCCTGGGAATCGTAAAAATTATCGATGGTAAATTGCATGAGCACTTTCGCACGGTGGACCCAATATTCATCAAACGTCACCTGATACACACGAATACACGCCTGAATAAAATAAGCGTAGTCATCTAGAAATCCTGTTACGTTTGAGCGTTTATTTCTATAGGAACGATAAAGCGTCAGTCCCTCCATCAATTCATTTTCAATAAACCGCATATTCCTTAAGGCGGCCTGAAGGAAAAGTTTATTGCCCAGGGCTTTGTAGGCATCAATCAGTCCACTCACCATCATGGCATTCCATCCGGCAATGATTTTATCATCGAGGCCGGGTTTAATCCTTTTATCCCGCACTGAAAGGAGCTTGTCTTTCGCTGCCCTCAATTTTTGTTGCCAAACCTCAGCCGTCAGGTTGTGTTTTTCCAAAAACACCGGATCATTTTGGACACGGATTAAAACATTCTTATCCGCTTCCCAATTCCCTTTTTCCGTTACGGAATAATAATCCATGAAAAAGTCGGCATCCTCACCTACTGTTTCTTGTATCTCTTTGAAGGTCCAGCTGTAGAATTTTCCCTCTTCTCCTTCGCTGTCGGCATCCAGTGCGGAGTAAAATCCACCGTTGCCATGCATCATCTCCGTTTGCAACCATTCAAATGTTTCTATGATAACCGTTTTGAATTCCTCGTCCTTCGTTAAAGCATATACCTCTGCATACAAACTCATGAGCTGGGCATTGTCATAGAGCATCTTTTCAAAATGTGGAATAAACCAGTATCTATCTACCGAGTATCGTGAGAACCCGCCGCCTATCTGATCATAAATCCCACCCATGGCAATTTTTTTCAAAGTAAAGGTGATCTGTTCCAGGGATTCTTTGTTGCCAGTAATGTGATAGTAACGCAATAACCACAGCCAGATAGATGGCATGATAAACTTAGGCTCCTTTTCCAATCCCCCCCACGTTTTATCAAATGCAGGCTGGAGTTTATTATAAATCATATCAAGGTCGTTTCTCAGTTCACCGGAGACAGGATCTTTTTTAAATCTCGTGGCATTCTGTTGTGACAACAAGTTGGTGAGTTCAGAGGCCGTTTCTTCAATTTCCGTCCGTCGGCCGGTAAAGGCTTTGTTGATTCCCTCGATAACCTGTATCCACTGATCGGGTGGATAATAAGTGCCTCCATAAAATGGTTTTTGATCGGGTGTTAAAAAAACATTCAAAGGCCAACCTCCATTTATGCCCATAGCTTGCACAGCTTCCATATAAATATGATCAATGTCAGGCCTTTCTTCCCGATCAACTTTTATACACACGAAGTGATTATTCATGATGCCAGCGATAACATCTTTTTCAAAAACCTCTCGTTCCATTACGTGACACCAATGGCAGGCGGAATAGCCAATGCTTACCAGAATAGGTTTGTTTTCTTGCCGCGCTCTCGACAACGCTTCTGTTCCCCACTCAAACCAATCTACAGGATTATGGGCATGTTGAAGTAGATACGGCGAGGTGGCGTGTATCAGTCGGTTTGATCTTTTTATATCAGTCATCGTTTTTATGCTTCCGTACAAAAATTGGCCTTACAGCATCCGATTTTTAATTCGCAATTCCTCTTCCTCAACATCCACACTGGATTTTAGTTCTCCTAGTTTTTTTAACGTATGCCTGAGAAATTGCTGGTGCGAGGTTGATTCCGGATGAAATGCTTTGTGGTTGATTGCAGATAAAATAGCCTTCCATTTTGTCATAAAGTCTATGGTGTCATCATCTGCATACCTGGCAAGAAATTTCTCCCAGATGTAATCTTCCGCTTCCTCGGTCGGATGCAACATATCCGGCTTATAAAAACGATAATCCCGCAGATCATCCATCATAATTTCGAATGCTGGAAAGTATTCTACACCGTTAAAATTGCCTGCCACCGAATGACAAGCCAAACGCAGGACTGACTTACTGACGCTGTTGAGTTCCAGTGTATCTTTGACATGTCTCACCGGACTAACGGTAAGGATAATCTTTATTTTTGGGTTCAATTGTTTTAAAGAATGGAAGAATGTTGAAAAGGAAGAAAGTATATCCTCGTGCCTCAGTAAGGATTTTGTAAAGAGATCCGCTGGCATTTTATGACAGTTCGCAACGATCTCGCCGGTATCCTTTCTTTCATATACCCAGGCTGTACCGTAGGTGATGAGTAACCATTCTGCATCCTTCAAAAAAAAATGGTTAGTCTCCACCGTGTCTGCCAACCGGGAAATCAGCGCCGTTTTGTGCAGATCGGAAAATTCAGAGTGGAAATTAAAGTTATAATGTATATCGTGATGCTGGAGAAAAGTGTGGTCTGGCAACGGCTCATTGAATAAGCTACAGGTCAGTACCTTATGGATGGATACGGGATTATATATCACACCGAATGGGTTGACGCTAGCATTCATTTTATGGAGTTTAAATCGGTGGCCAATGGCTTCTGAAAAGCACGATCCCTGGGTCAAAATTCCGCTTTTTAGGTTCATCCGCGCATTGGCCTTTGGAAGCGTCAGTTCCGTTCTAAATTCTTTCATAATATGTTACCGCAAACACTTGAAAATTTCGCACATTTTAAGATACTTTACGTCTGGTCTTCAGGAACGCAAACCTATCCCAATTTATGAACAACGACCTTACTGCCTTTGAAAAGATCCCGGTAAAAATTTTTAAATCATCCGGTGAAGCCTCTTCTTATATCGCTGGTCAGATTGCCGAGCTCATAAAGGCACGACAGAAGGAAAATAGGCCCTGTATTTTAGGCCTTGCCACCGGGTCTACTCCTACCAGGGTGTATGCGGAGTTAGTAAGAATGCATAAAGAGGAAGGCCTGACTTTCAAAAATGTTCATTCCTTCAACCTGGATGAATATTTCCCCATTAAGCCTGACGCCCTGCAAAGCTATGTCCGTTTCATGGGCGAGCATTTATTCAATCACATTGACATGCCGAAGGCTAACATCCATATACCGGATGGGACCCTTTCTAAAGAGAAAGTAGCCGATTTTTGCCGCGATTATGAAAAGCAAATAGATGAGTTAGGCGGGATCGACATACAGGTGCTTGGGATCGGCCGGACTGGTCATATTGGTTTTAATGAACCCGGTTCGTCTGAAAGATCTCTGACGCGTTTGGTAACGCTTGATCAGGTAACGCGTATCGATGCCGCCAGCGATTTTTTTGGAGAAGAGAACGTTCCTCGAAAAGCCATCACTATGGGTGTCGGCTCAATCCTGAAAGCCCGTAAGGTATTTATGATGGCCTGGGGAGAGGGGAAGGCGGGCGTGATAAAAAAAGCCGTAGAAGGGCCTGTTACCGACAACATCCCGTCTTCATTTCTGCAAAAGCACACCGACTGCCTGGTGGTTCTGGATGAAGCTGCCTCCTCAGAATTGGTTCGGATAAAAACTCCGTGGGTACTGGATAGTATTGACTGGACCGATAAACTTATCCGCAAATCTGTGGTGTGGTTATGTCAGAAGGTAAAGAAACCTGTGCTGAAACTTACCAACCATGATTATATGGAACACGGGATGGGAGACATTATTACTGAATATGGTTCGGCGTATAAAGTGAATATCAAGGTTTTTAACTATTTGCAACATACCATCACAGGATGGCCCGGAGGCAAACCTAATGCCGATGATTCAAACAGGCCCGAACGGGCAAAACCTTTTCCGAAAAAGGCTATTATTTTCTCTCCTCATCCTGATGATGATGTAATATCCATGGGAGGAACTTTTATCCGTTTGGTTGATCAGGGCCACGAAGTTCACGTTGCCTACCAGACTTCGGGGAACATCGCCGTTTTCGACGATGACGCCATCCGGTTCGCCGATTTCGTTCGCGACTTCAATGTACAATTTGGTTTAAGCAAATCCGATGGGGAAAAGTTTTATAGCACCATTGTGCAGTCACTTGAAAATAAAGGGCCCGGACAAATTGATAGTCCCGAAGTATTGAGCATCAAGGGCTTGATCAGACGTGGTGAGGCGAAAGCAGGTGGCCGGTACGTTGGTATTCCCGATGAACAGATGCATTTTCTGGATATGCCCTTTTATGAAACCGGTGCCGTAAAGAAAAAACCATTAGGGGAGGTGGATATCCAACTCATTGTTGATCTTCTGGCTAAAATCAAACCACATCAGATCTATGCCGCAGGTGATCTCTCCGACCCCCATGGCACACACCGCGTTTGCCTGGCTGCGATTTTTGAAGCCGTCAACCGTTTGAAGAACGAGTCATGGATGAAAGATTGTTGGGTGTGGCTATATCGCGGCGCATGGCAGGAATGGG
>JBDSIM010000109.1:0-4072 GCA_039917935.1 Cyclobacteriaceae bacterium
AAATCCTAATGATCTTTGCAGCCCTCATTTTTGAGGTAAATCTTTAATACTATGAAACGTACCTTTCAACCTTCCAAGAGAAAGAGAAAAAATAAGCACGGTTTCCGCGATAGAATGGCGTCGGCTAACGGGCGCAGAGTGTTGGCTTCACGCAGAAGAAAAGGCAGAAAGAAACTTACTGTTTCCGACGAAAAGACTTTAAAACACAAATAAGTAGTCCTATCCAGGGTTGACCCAGGTAAATATTTGTAAAGATTTTCATGGTATTCTTTAAATCAGGTAACTTGATTGTTGTTCACCTGAAACATTAAAATCTTGGTCAGCTTCACGCTTAGAAAAGAAGAACGACTTCACAAGGAAAAGCTTATTCAGGAACTCTTTGAAATGGGTTCCTCTTTTTATTTATTCCCATTCAAGGTATTATCCAGGCATAATCCCGACCCAAAATTCCCTGTTCACCAGGTTTTAATTTCTGTGTCCAAAAAAAATTTTAAAAAGGCAGTAGACCGCAATCGGATCAAAAGGAGGGTGCGGGAATCTTTCAGATTGAATAAAAACTTACTTCCGACCGAACCTAAGTTATTGATTGCCTATATTTATACTGCAAAAGAAATCCTAACCTTTGCACAAATTCAAGAACGTTTAATAAAAACACTTAATCGTTTTGATCATGTGGAGAAGATATAAATGGCCAGTAACTCTGGCTTTTTTGACTGTTTTAACGTTTGCTTTTCGCGAGCCTGCAGAGAAATATTTCGAGGTGGCCAAAAGCCTTGATATTTTCGCAACGCTTTTCAAGGAGGTTAATGCCTATTATGTAGACGAAGTCGAGCCCGAAAAACTTGTTCGCAAGGGCATTGATGCGATGTTGGAATCGCTGGATCCATATACCGATTATATTTCCGAGGATGAGATGGAATCTTTTCGCATTACTACCACAGGTCAGTATGGTGGCGTTGGGGCGATGATCGGTGTAATCAATAAGAAAATCGTTGTCACCCATCCCTATGAAAATTTCCCTGCGCACAGAAGTGGCATAAAAGTGGGCGATCAGATTATTGCCATTGATGGAAAAAATGTTCAGGGTAAGCTAACTTCAGAAGTCAGCGCTCTGTTAAAAGGCCAGCCAAATACCAACCTGGAAGTAAAGGTCCGCAGGTATGGAAAGAAAGATGACATCGTCATCAAGATGAAACGCGAAAAAATTAATGTAAATAACGTAGCGTACTATGGGATGATTGATCCTGATATTGCCTATATCAGATTAGACGATTTTACCCCAGGAGCCTCTTACGAAGTGGCAGAAGCACTGGTGGAATTGAAAGGCAAGGGGGCTACCAAACTAATTCTGGATCTGCGCGAAAATCCCGGAGGCTTGTTGCATGAAGCGATTAATATTGTCAGCCTCTTTATTCCAAAAGGAATGGAAGTCGTGTCAACGAAGGGGAAAGTAAATGAATGGAACAAAGTATATAAAACACTTAATAACCCCATTGATACGGAGATACCAATGGTTGTGTTAACCAGCCAGGGAAGTGCATCAGCTTCAGAGATTGTTGCCGGGGCTTTGCAGGATTACGATCGCGCTGTTCTGGTCGGCGAAAAAACCTTTGGCAAGGGATTGGTTCAGACAACCCGCCCGCTATCCTACAATGCACAGCTTAAAGTTACGACAGCAAAATACCTGATACCGAGTGGCCGTTGTATCCAGGCTTTGGACTACACACACCGGAAACTTGACGGCACCGTGCAAAAAATTGCAGACTCTTTAAAAGTTCAGTATAAAACCAAAATGGGACGAACCGTTTATGATGGTGGCGGCCTTGATCCGGATGTTAAAGTTGAAAGCAATTACATGGGCGCCATAACTTCTGAACTCATTGCATCCGGATTGATATTTGAATATGCTTCAAAATATTCTGGTGAGAATCCCGCCCCGGCCGATATCAGGTCCGTTAACATTTCTGATAGGGAATTTGAAACTTTTGTACAGTGGCTAAAAGCCGAAAAATTCACTTATATCACCTCCCTCGAACGGAATACAGCGGAGCTGGTTGAAACTGCTAAAGATGAACGGATGTTTCCGGAACTCGAAATTTATCTGGATGGACTGAAAAATAAAATACAGTCCAACAAAGCTTCCGATTTCATTCGGTTTAAGCGTGAAATTAAAGAGATACTGGAAGGGCAAATAGCCTTTCATTATGAACTTTCAACGGGCGAAGCCAAAGTAAACCTTCCAAGGGATAAAGATGTCATTGAAGCCAAAAAAGTGCTTAGTGATTCCGCCATATACAATAAAATCTTCCTGCCACTTTAATGGCCATTATTCTCAGCCTGGAAACATCCTCTGATGTTTGTTCGGTGGCTTTGCATGATGGCGGGAGATTAATGGCAGAGGCTGAAATTCACGAACCTCAATCGCATTCAGCCAGGTTGGCTTTACTCATAAAGGATATCCTCGCAACGGCAAATTTCTCTTCAAAAGATTTGAATGCGGTGGCCATTACAAAAGGCCCCGGCTCCTATACCGGTCTCAGGATAGGAACCTCGACGGCTAAAGGCCTTTGTTATGCGCTGGATATTCCATTGATCAGTGTAGGCTCGCTTGAGTTATTAGCCTATCAGGCTAGTGGTGACAATTCAGCTCATGCTTTGCTTTGTCCCATGATTGACGCACGCCGGATGGAGGTCTATTGCCTGGTGACCAACCATAGGCTTGAAATTGTTCAGCCAGTAAGCGCGATGGTGATAGATCAGGCCAGCTTCCAGGAACTTTTGACTAATCATAAAATGTTATTCTTTGGCAACGGCGCAAATAAATGCAAAGAAGTTCTTCATCATGTGAATGCGGGATATCTCGATAATATTTTTCCCCTTGCAGCCACTTTGGGCCTGATGGCTGAAAGCAAGTACCGTGATGGTGTGTTCGAAGATCTTAATTCATTTAAACCGTTTTACCTGAAAGAGTTCGTGGCGAAGAAGCCTCAGAAAAATATCTAAAATCATATTTTTTCCAATGTATCTTAGGGAATGGAACAAGCAAATGAAATCGTAAACCGGGTTGCCAACAGTTCAATAAAAACTTTTGATCTGGAGGAGTTATACCAACCTGGTGAACGGGTTCTGCTGGACATTAAGGATCAATTGTATCAAGGCCTGATCTTAAAAGAAACCCATTTTCGCGATTTTATTAAATCCAACGATTGGAGTTTCTACAAAAATAAATTTGTGGGCATTACCTGTTCTGAAGATGCGATAATCCCCACCTGGGCTTATATGCTTTTGGCAACTGTTCTGGAACCCTATGCACGCACAATTGTATTTGGCGGACTGGCCGACCTGGAGACGAAGATTTTTTTTGAATCGCTTTCGCGGATTGACTGGAGTAAATTTCAGGATGCAAAGGTGGTCATTAAGGGATGCAGTAAAGTGTCCGTTCCCACGGCTGCCTATGTTGAAGCCACTCGACTTATGCGGCCATATGCGGCCAGCATCATGTTTGGCGAACCTTGCAGCACTGTGCCAGTTTACAAAAGATCGAAGTAATTAAATCCGTTTAATTTTCAGCATTCAACGAACTGTTCCTTTTAAGGGTGATAGAGAAATGTTTGTCTATTAATAAAACTGGCCGTTGATGTGAACTCTTCTTAGCGTTCGGAGGTTTAGGTATTCCTCACAATAGATGGTTTTTTTGGAATTTTAAGAGATAGAGGCATTTGGTTTAATGGGCAGCACCCATATTTGTTGATAACTATTTTCCGATATTTTTGCTCACGATCAAATCACTCTATACATTTGAGGCCCTTAAGAAAACGGGATCACCTCAAAAAAATATATTAGCAGGTGTTGCAAAGAGGAGCGTGAACGGTTACCTTTGCACTCCCAAATCGAAAAAAGGGCTGGTTTCGGAAGGAAATCAGTTTAAAAATAAGGTTGAAAAACCACGTTGAACTCAGTATAGAAAGGATCGCAGAAGTTGTGGTTTAAGGAGACTGGGGGTCAAAATGTTCTTTGAATGAATGGATAATTGATAGCGGACCCCCTTTAATGGTTATTTACATGGACCATT